>JANTFY010000167.1 GCA_024763185.1 Gammaproteobacteria bacterium
ACGACGAAGCCATTGAAGCATTGTTGTCACTGGGTTACAAACCGGCGGATGCCAGCAAAATGATCAACAAGGCAGCCCAGTCATCGTCAGCCCAGGGAGCCGAGGACCTGATCAAGGTGGCCCTGCAAAATGCCATCAACTGAGCGGCCAGTTAACTATGGATGAAAAAAGACTGATCGATGCCGGTATAGAAAGTGGCGAAGAGGCACAGGAGAGAGCGTTACGACCGCGATTGCTGGCCGATTATGTGGGTCAGCCCCAGGTCAGCGAACAGATGGAGATTTTTATCTCGGCCGCACGCGGGCGGCAGGAAGCGCTGGACCATGTGTTGATTTTTGGACCGCCCGGTCTCGGTAAAACCACGCTATCACATATCATCGCCAACGAAATGCAGGTTAACCTGCGCCAGACATCCGGCCCGGTGCTGGAAAAACCCGGCGATCTCGCCGCGCTGCTCACCAATCTCGAACCCAATGACGTGTTATTCATCGATGAAATTCATCGTCTCAGCCCGGTGGTTGAAGAGATCCTTTACCCGGCGATGGAAGACTATCAGCTCGATATTATGATCGGCGACGGCCCCGCCGCCCGTTCGATTAAACTCGATCTGCCACCTTTTACCCTGGTCGGTGCCACCACGCGTGCCGGCTTGTTGACCTCGCCGTTACGAGACCGCTTTGGCATCGTACAACGGCTGGAATTTTATAACGTACAGGATTTGTCACATATCGTTCAGCGCTCGGCCGGTTTGTTGAATATCAGGGTTAATGAAGAAGGCGCCCGCGAAATTGCCACCCGTTCGCGCGGTACACCGCGTATCGCCAACCGCCTGTTGCGCCGTGCGCGCGATTTTGCCGAGGTCAAAGCCGATGGCCTGATCAATTACGCGATTGCCATGGATGCGCTGGATATGCTCAAAGTTGACCAGCTCGGGCTGGATCATATGGACCGGCGTTTGATTCTGTCGATGATAGAAAAGTTTGACGGGGGTCCGGTCGGGGTGGAAAGCCTGTCTGCGGCCATTGGTGAAGAACGTGGAACCATCGAGGATGTCATCGAGCCGTTTCTGATCCAGCAGGGATTCATGATGCGCACCCCGCGCGGGCGCATGGTCACGTCACATGCCTACCGACATTTCGGCTTCGAGAAAAAAGCGGATTCAGGCACGGGTGAGTTATTTTAATGACGCGCGATCCCTTCGATTTTGAATGCCGCGTTTATTTCGAAGATACCGATGCCGGCGGAGTCGTTTATAACGCCAACTACCTGAAGTTTTACGAGCGCGCGCGTACTGAGTTTTTGCGTGCCCTGGGTTTTGAACAGGATGAACTGTTGTCGAAAAATATCGTTTTTGTGGTGAGAAATATTACGGTTGATTTTATTCAGGCCGCGCGTTTCAATGAGATCCTGCTGGTGCAAACACGCATCGAACAACTTAAAAAGGCAAGTCTGATTTTTAAACAGGAAATTTTTACCCGTCGTTCTGATCAAATTCTGGCGATCAATGCTGCACTGGTAAAAGTCGTTTGTGTCAGCGCTGATCATTTTAAACCGACAGCCATACCGGCAGAAATTTATTCCAAGTTAACCCCATCGTGAAATCTCATTCGTTTATTAACCGGTTTTTTCACTCACACTTCTATCCAGGTTCGTCCCATGAATGAAATGTCTTTTTTCCATTTGATTTTTAATGCCAGTATTCCCGTGCAGATTGTTATGTTGATCCTGCTGCTGGCATCGATTTTTTCCTGGGCCATGATTTATATTAAATGGGGTTTCCTCAAACAGAACCGGCTCGAGGCCAAAACCTTTGAAGGTCGTTTCTGGTCTGGCATTAACCTCAGCGATTTGTTCAGCCAGTTATCCACCCGCCAGGAAAAACGCTATGGCATGGAGGCCATTTTTGAAAATGGATTCAGGGAATTTGCCCGCGCGCGCAAGGCAGAGCTGGAAAATGTCGAGGTGATCCATGCCGCCCATCGTTCGATGAAGGTGTCCATGTCCAGAGAAATTGATACGCTGGAAAACAACCTGTCCTACCTCGCCACCGTGGGCTCGGTCAGTCCGTACATCGGACTGTTTGGAACCGTGTGGGGCATCATGGATTCATTCCGTTCGCTGGCCGGGGTGCAGCAGGCGACACTGGCCATGGTGGCGCCGGGTATCTCGGAAGCGCTGATCGCTACCGCCATGGGTTTGCTGGCCGCCATTCCGGCGGTCATAGCGTATAACAATTTCGCCACCGAGGTTGATCAACTGGTGGTCCGCTACGAGAACTTTATGGAAGAGTTTACCGGCATATTACAACGCCAGATCCAGGCACCTGCCAGCTAGACGGCCAGCATGTCTCGCGCAAATCACAAACGTCGAGCGATGTCTGACATCAATGTAGTGCCTTACATTGATGTCATGCTGGTACTGCTCATTATTTTCATGGTGACAGCGCCGCTGCTCAAACAGGGCGTGGAAGTCGATCTGCCGGATGCTCCGGCCAAGGTACTGGATATCAATAGCCCGGAACCGGTGGTGATCAGTGTGGACAGGGACGGTAACTATTTTCTGAACACCTCGTCGACGCCGGACAGTGCGCTGGATCCTGAAGCACTGGTGGTTCAGGTCAAACAAGCATTGTCCAAAGATAAAAAACGGCCGGTGATGGTGCGTGGCGATAAAAATGGCAAGTATCAAAATGTGATCTCAGTGCTGGTTTTATTACAGCAGGCCGATATCAATTCGGTCGGCCTGGTCACTGAACCGGGAGAAGACGGTTAGTGATCGAAACCCTTAAACAAAATCCCCGTGCAATCATCTTTTCCGTGGTGATTCATCTGCTGGTAATAGGCCTGGCGCTGATTGAATTCAGTGCTACTCCATCTAAACCGGTGGTGAGTAAAAAGGGCCTGGTTGATCAAACCATACAGGCAGAAGTGATTGACCAGAAACAACTGGATAAACGTAAACAAGAAGCGCAAAAACAACTGCAGGCGAAAAAGGACAAACTGGAAAAACAAAGGTTGGAAAAGGCGGCAAAAAAGCGTAAGGCCGAGTTGAAAAAGAAAAAAGAACTGGAACAAAAACGTAAACAGGAACAGGCCAAAAAGAAAGCAGCTGCAGAAAAAAAACGGCAACAGACAGCAGAAAAGAAGAAACAGGCCGAGGCGTTAAAACGTAAAAAAGCGGCAGAAGCCAAAAAGAAAGCCGAAGCTGAAAAGAAACGCAAGGCGGAACAAGCCAGAAAGAAAGCCGAGGCCGAAAAGAAACGCAAGGCCGAAGAAGCCCGCAAGAAAGCCGAGGCAGAAAAACAGCGCAAGGCTGAAGAGGCACGTAAAAAAGCAGAACAGGCCCGTCTACAGGCCGAAGCCGAACAACGACGCAAAGAAGCGGAACTAAAAGCGCAAATTGCAGCCGAAGAAAGACAGCGTGAGCTGGATAGTAAAAGAAATAAATATTACAGTCTGATACGTGAAAAAATATCCCGCAACTGGAGGCAACCGGCCAATGCCGGTAATAAACCGCTGTGCGAGGTTCGTGTTGTCCAAGGGCCGGGCGGGGTTATTCTGGATGTAACTTTCGGAGATTGCCCCGGCACTCGTGAATATCGCCTGTCGGTGGAAGCGGCCGTGCTGAAGTCCGATCCCTTGCCCAAACCGGAAGATCCCGAACTGTTTGAGCGTGATATCGTTTTAAAATTTAAACCCAGAGACTAGCCCTGAACTTAGGATGAAAATGAATCAATTGTTAAAGTCCATACTGCTTTTCAGCCTGTTGTGGATCAGCCAGCCGGTGAGTGCCGTTATCACCATAGAAATTACCGAAGGGGTGGAAGGCGCGATACCCATGTCGGTGGTCCCATTTGACAGCTCCACCCTGCCCATCAAGCTTTCCACAGATATTGCCGAGATTGTCACCAATAATCTCAATCGCAGCGGTGTGTTCAAAGTGCTCAACCGGGCTGAATATCCGGCCAGGCCTCATTACAGTAAGCAGGTCAGTTATCCGCAATGGCGCGCTATCGGGCAGGAATACCTGGTGGTCGGTCGCATCTATAACAAATCCGCCGGCCTGCTCGATGTTCAATTCCAGCTTCTGGATGTACTCAAACAAAAGCAGTTGTTGGGTTACAGTTTCCCGGTACGCCTGCGCAATGTGCGTTCAACCGCACATGAAATCAGCGACCTGATCTACGAGAAAATTACCGGTATCCGGGGCGCTTTCAATACCCGTATCGCCTATATCAGCGCGCAAACCAATAAATCCAGAAAATACGTGCTCCAGGTGGCCGATACCGATGGCTTCAATCCGCAGACTGTGCTGGAATCCGACGAACCGTTGATGTCACCGAGCTGGTCCCCGGATGGTCAGTCCCTGGCTTATGTTTCTTTTGAAAACGATCGTCCCGAGATATTTATCCAGCACCTGGCTTCGGCCAAGCGCAGCAAGGTTTCCGGCTTCAAGGGCATCAACGGCGCCCCAAGCTGGTCGCCCGATGGCAAGAAGCTGGCACTGGTGTTATCCAAGGACCGTAGCCCGGATATCTATATCATGACGGTGGCCACCAAAAAATTAACCCGCCTGACCCGCCATCGTGCCATCGATACCGAACCGGTTTGGTCTGCCAATGGTGAAAGCATCATTTTTACCTCTGATCGTAGCGGTAAGCCGCAATTGTACGAGATCGCGGCCAGTGGCAGTCAGCCCAAGCGCATTACCTTTGAAGGCAGTTATAACTCGGCGGCCGATTTATCCCCGGATGGAAAAAATGTGGTGATGGTGTATGGTGACCAGGGACGTTACCACATAGCACTGCTGGAACGTGAATCGGGTAACCTGACCATGCTGACCGATAACAACCTGGATGAATCCCCGTCGTTTTCTCCCAATGGTCGCATGGTGCTGTATGCCACCACCCAGGGCAACAAGGGCGTGTTATACATGGTGTCGCTGGATGGCCGAACGAAGTACAAGTTGTCTGATCAAAGTGGCGATATACGCGAGCCGGTATGGGGTCCGTATAAACGAACGCGCTAAACGATTTATATTCGATAATTCTATTAAAGAGGAACATACAATGAGCAGAATTTTAGTCGCAATAACACTGGGTACCCTGTTGCTGACAGGTTGTGCCAGCCAGGAAGAAGGCATCGATAACCAGGCAGATCAGGATGCCATGGCTGATCAGCAAATGGGCATGGACGGAATGCCTACGCCAATCGCCGGTTCAGACACCGAGACCAGCGCCCTGCAGGACGACATGCTGACGGCACAGGAGTTGCTTGAACAGGCGGATACCCCGCTGGCATCACGCGTGATTTACTTTGAATACGACAGCGCCAAGGTGAATGATGAATCGCTGGCCCTGCTGGAAGCGCATGGCAATTTCGTTGCCGGTAACGGTAATGTCTTTGTGCGCCTGGAAGGGCATGCCGATGAACGAGGATCACGTGAATATAACATTGCCTTGGGTGATCGCCGTGCTCAGTCGGTGCGAAGAATCCTGTTGTTTCAGGGCGCCTCTTCCGATCAGATTGATACCATCAGCTACGGAGAGGAACGGCC
>JANTFY010000168.1 GCA_024763185.1 Gammaproteobacteria bacterium
TAGCCAGTAACGGAGACGGCTTCCTCGTCGCCTGGCAACAGGATGATGGCACTGGCCTGTTTGACATCGTGTCCAATCGATTCGTACCCGGTTCAGGTTGGGCTGGCGAAACTATTCTGGATGAAGACAGCAATAACAGTGCATTCGATTTGACCCTGACCGGTACCGTCGATGGTTACCTGGGTACCTGGACCCAACCGGAACCCACGGGTGACCCTGCTGTTCGCTTCCCATGGTCCAAGATCCTGTTTTAATCGGCTCACTTCACCCCTCCTGCTTTTCACAAGCAGGAGGTCTCTTTGTTTTATTTTCTGATGGACTGATATTTTGAGCGCCCTAGCCAACGACCTGGAAGCCGGATTTGAGATTCTGTGGTACAAGATAGAATCGGTACTCGGGCGCGGTGGTTTTGGCATTACCTACCTGGCCACAGACACCAATCTCGGACAACTGGTTGCCATCAAGGAGTACCTGCCGCACGATTTTGCCTCGCGCAGTGGTGACAGTACGGTACAGCCTGTTTCGCAGGAGCAGGAGGACATGTACAGCTGGGGCCTGGAACGCTTCATGAGCGAAGCACAGACCCTGGCCAAGTTCAAACATCACAACATCGTCCGTGTACTCAGTGTATTCAAGCACAACAACACCGGTTACATGGTGATGGAGTATGAACAGGGACGACCGTTAAACGATATCTACAAGGAAAAAAAGACCTTAACCCAGTCGGAACTGGAAGCTATTTATCTACCCATCATCGATGGCCTGTCCCAGGTACATAAAGTCGGTTTTATCCATCGTGATATCAAACCGGCCAATATCTACATTCGTGATGAAGACGGTTCACCGGTATTGCTGGATTTTGGTGCCGCACGCCAGGCCGTCGGCGGTAAAACCCGTACCCTGACCTCCATGCTGTCCATTGGTTATGCACCGTTTGAACAATACAACGATGGCTCGGGTAAACAGGGTCCGTGGACCGATATCTATGCACTCGGTGCCTGCCTGCACCAGGGAATTACCGGCCAAAAACCGACCGAATCCACCTTGCGCGGTATGGCACTGCTGCATGATGAACCGGACCCCTTTGAGCCGTTATCCTTACAAAACATTAAAGGTTATTCTCCTGAATTCTTACGAGCAATCGACCAGGGCCTGATGTTACAGATTCATGATCGCCCGCAGACGCTGGAAGAATTCACCAGCATGTTGAAGGGTGAAATCAGGCTGCCGGACCTGCCACCCAGAGAAGACAAAAAACCAGCACCGATAAACAACGACAGAACCGTCATCCGCCAGGTTAAGGGTGCTTTCCACGATAATAGCATCCAGGATACGGATAATGTCGCAACCGAACGCATCACGATTACAGAGGCCATGGAAGCAGGCCAGATTCCTTCGGATAAGGTGGCTGACAATGTCGATGTTAAATTAGAACCAGGAAAACAACCTGCCCCCAAAGCTGAAGCCAAAACCGGTTTTTTCACCTCGAAGATGAAATTACTGACGGGTGGTATCGCCCTATTAGTCCTGGTTATTTCAAGCGTGATCATCTTCTCTCCGGATGAAAAAAGTCCTGAACAGGTCAAACAGGAGCAGATCCGCCAGGCTCAAATCAAGCAGGAAAAAGACAGCAAAGTTCAAATCAAGACGTTACTTGGAAAAGCGGATGATTATTACGATGACGGTACCCTGGTGGGCAAAGGCAAGGATAACGCGCTGTCACTTTATAAACAGGTACTTACCCTGGATGCTGACAACAAGGATGCCCGAAACGGCCTGCAAAAAATCAGCAGAAAATTATTATCCTCCGCTGAAAATTCAATTGATAATAAGGACTACACCCGCGCCGAAGCCAGTTTGACGATTGTTGCTTCCATCGATCCGGATTTTCCCGGCCTAAAAACCCTGCAAAAACAGCTTTCCAGCCAGGTAAAAAGCGAATCCAAATTCGAACAGCTGGAAATTCTGCTGGGCAAGGCCCAAAACGCTTTGAATGAAGGTCAAATTTATTCCCCTGAAGCCAACAGCGCTTATTCGTATTTTAAACAGGCACTGACTATTGACCCTGAAAATATAAACGCCACGCTGGGCCTGTCGGAAGTCGCTGATACAATTCTGCTCGATGCCCGAAAAGCGCTGGGCAATAATAAGTATACGGAAGCCAAAAAACTGGCTGATCTGGTTGAATCCATCAGTCCCAACAAGCCCGCGCTGGCAGACATCAAACAACTAATGGCAACCTCGTCTAGGTTGCAAGATTTTATTGCTCGCGCCGACAAAGCCTACAGCAACCAGCAATACACTTCTCCGGCATCGAATAACGCACTTGACCTGTATAACCAGGTATTATCCATTTCGCCCGGTAACGCTCATGCCATCTCAAGAATCGGGAAAATGGCTGATTTTTATGCCGGAAAAGCCCGTTCGCAGATAAGGTCCGGCAGACTGTCAACGGCTCAAAATAACATTAATACGTTACGCCAGCATTTTCCTGACTATGCCGGCACTGCCCGCTTACAGGCTGACCTGAACAAAAAGCAGGATCAGATAGACGCCGCAAAGGCAGACCCCTTGAAGGGTATCCGGCATTTGATTCCCACCGGAATCAACCAGAAACAGGGGGATGATCTGGTGGTTCAGGATATTGTGGGGCAATTCATTCAAAATTTTAAAACCCGTAATATTAAAAACCTGAAAAGGGTTGCACAGCTAAACGCTCAGCAGGAAGGGCTATACACCAGCCTGTTCAAGCTTTACCAATCAATGAATCTTAAAATGATACCCAGCACCTTTACCGTGAATAAAAGTAAGGGTGTGGCCAGTGTCAAGTTCCAGATTACCGACCTGATCGATAAAAATGGTAACAATGTTCAAACCAGCGCCAACTGGACCCAGGTTAACCTGAGTATTCGCAAAAAAAGTGGTGTCTGGCTCAAGGCTGAAATAAATAAATCCTGATAGCAATTGACAGCCATAAAAGATAGTTTCAGAATCAAAGTTATAAATCAATCAAAGTGGAAGGCAATGAGAATGAAAATACTATTTACAAAACTTTTTAGCCTGTTCTTTTTCTTGCAGATCATCAGCCCGGTTGCTTACGCTGAAAAACTGAACCTTCAGGCGCCGGATATAGAACCCCCAACCATTAAATTTGATGCCGGTGATAGCGCCATTTCTGACGGCGTAAATACCTTTAGTGCCGTGGTTACCGATAATATTGGTGTCGCTAATGTCACGTTTTATTATAAAAACTCCAATGATGTCGGCTTTTCACCCAAGGTGATGAGATTGACCGATATCAACACCTACAGTGTCGATATTACCGTCGATTCTGTTATTTCAGATAGACTGGAATTTTATATCCGCGCCGATGACGTATCCGGTAACAGTGTGTTTGAAGGCCAGAAATTCTCCCCCTTCGCTTATGACGTGGTACCCACCGCCGTGAAGGAAGAAAAAATCGTCACAACCGTTACAGAACCTCCTAAAGCCGAAGAAGAAAAAGAAGGCATGAGTACACTGACCATGATCCTGCTCGGACTGGGTGTTGCCGCACTAGCCGGTGGCGGCGGTGGTGGCGGTGGCGGTGGTGATGAACCGACAACCGGCTCTATCACTATCACAACCGATATACCGGATTAATTCATGACACCAGACGTAATGTCATAAAAAAACCGCAGCCTGGACTGCGGTTTTTTTATTGGCAACATCTGATAAAAAAAAGTCATTCGCGATAAATCATTTCGAAACAATCAGCTGTAAGACACATAAAGCTGAAACGGTATTAAAGTTGCCTGGCCAGACTCCCGATGCTATATTTTTTTGCAACCGTCATGGACATAAAAAGTATTGCAACCCACTATTAACTGGCTATAAGAAATCTTATCTTCTGGCTGGTTTTTTGTTATTAAGGACCCTCTGTTTACTTCAATGATCAACCGCTTTCATGCCAAACGAGGCGTATGTCTTTTTTTGATTTTAGCGCCACTCTGGTTTGCTCATGCCGTTGCTGATGAATCCGACACATCGACCACTGAAAAGAATCGGCTACTCTTTAACATTCAACAACTGGATAAACAATTCGCGGAGCTTTCCGCACAATACTTTCAAAATCTCGCACACCCAGGCATCCCGCAATTTAATCGCATCGAAGCGTTACTCACCGAAGTCAAGAAGCTGGAAGACCAGGGCCAAACAATCTCATCCATTCAACTGCTGTATACGCATGAAGGCATTATCAGGGACAATATCGATCATCCAGCCATTTTTGACATCACCGACATTCTACTGCAACACAATGAACAACAACTGGCGCGACAAATATTCGAACTCGTAAAACAACAAAATGACGATTTGCTGCTGGCTTCTCTTCAGTTTGTTTATGCCAGGTACCATGCGCGTCGTCAGGAATGGAAAGAGGTTTATCTCTTGTTAAAAGACAGCATTTCAGAGCTGTCTGAACAACAGGCTGCACTGGCCTATTTACTACGAGGTACGGCCCAGCAACATTTGAAAAAACACCGCCAGGCTTCTGCAGATTTCTCCCGGGTAGTGACCGACTCACCGCATTATCTGTACGCCCAACTCAATTCGGCAATCGCCGATATTCGCCAGGGATGGCTGGCCGAGGCCCAATCCAAAATTAAACGTATCATCACCCTGTCACAACAAGATGGACAAGATGAAATAACACAACGTCTGTACCTGGTGATGGGTTACGCATTTTTGCAAAAAGAATATTATCGTGACGCCAGGGACTCATTCAGGAAAATCAGTCAACTGAGCCAATACGCCAACAAGGCCCTGCTGGGTATCGCTTTAACTGCCTCCAGCCAGGACGATTACGTCGGCAGCCTGAATGCCTTAAACCTGTTAAAAGAAAAGAAAAGTAGCGATCTTGCCGTGGATGAAGCTTATCTCATTATTCCTTATGTTTATGAAAAACTTCAGGATGAAATGATAATCAGCGCCAGTTATAGCGAAGCCATGACTTACTACCAGCAGCGTATACAACTACTGGATCAATGGCTTGCACATGAGATTAAATTTGATGCCATCGAGATAACAGCCGGCAAAGCCACTCTCCAGATTGAAGATACCCAGCTGATTCTTACGGACTCTTATCCCGGTTATTTTTTCACTAATTACCTGAGACTAAAGGAATACCTCGATAACAGTGCAGGAGAAAAAACTGATGGAGAAATAAGCCGTTTGATAACAGCTTACAATGAAACATTACAACGCGTGATCCAGGAGTCGATTGAACAGCGTAAACAGTATTTAAACAGCTACCTCAACCAGTGTCGATATGGGCTTGCCCGACTGTACGATGACACGCTGGAAGTGAATCATTAATGCAGTCATGAGTATTCAACTCAAGCGGTTTATATATCCCCTGTTGTTACACGTTATTATTTTCATGCTGGGTGCCTGCCAGACTGTTCCCCCTTCTTCTGCAGATTTAAGCGCCGTCGATCAAACTGCCAATCATAGTGCTCAACAGCAAAAAGTATTTAATC
>JANTFY010000169.1 GCA_024763185.1 Gammaproteobacteria bacterium
TGCGGCCTGTTGTTGAGCCAATTGCGCCTTTTGGGCTGCAGCGTTTTGTTGGCGGGTAATCTGTTGGCTCAGTTCTACGAGAGGGGCATAGTCAGGCAGAATTTGGATACCACTGTTTATATACTGGTTGGCTTTGTCGATATTGCCTTCATCATAGGCCTTGTTGGCCAGTTTAGAATAGTTGGCCGCTATGTTTTCCAGGCCCTTCTCGACTCGCGAATCCGAAGCAGGGATTAATTTATTCAGGCTGAGGTAAGTTTCGTAGGCATTATCGCCGGGTGGTTTAGTCAGCTTGCCTTGATCGATTTGTTGTTCAGCTTTTTTGATCTGCGCCCTCACGGCCAGTTCTTTTTCAACTTCAGCCTTAAGTGCCAGGGCTCCTTGGTGAGTTGGATTTTCTTTCAGTGCATTATTTATGCTGATCAGGGCAGAGCCGTAACTGCCTTTATTTATGGCTTGTTGTGCCTGTTTAAACAGTAGTAGAGCTGTTTGTTCAGGCTTGTCTTGCCGAGCTGTTGTTTGCGTTGGAGTGTCTTTAGATTGAACCATTGCCGTAGACTGAGTTTGTGGTGTGACATTTTCATTTTCATCATCACCCGTAAATAAAACGACAAGCACTACAATGAATACGATGCCTATGAGGATGGGCGCTATCAGCCTGATATTGTTGGACGGGTTTTTTTGTTTTGGTTCGGGTTTAGCCGTTTCTGTTTCTGCGGCCTCATCTGTGGTCTCCATTTGATATTGGATATTATCTAGCGAGACTCCGCATTTTTGCAATGTTTGATTAAATGTATCCGAGTCATTAATGCGTTGATCGGGATCCGGGGTCAGTAATTGCTCGAAGAGAGGATACAAATAGTCATATTGCGCATCAGGTAACTGGATTTCCAGGTTTTGTTTTTGTTTCATCAAACCCTTGATACTACCGGCATTAAAGAGTTTTTGATGAAATATCAATTCATAAAGGACAACGCCTAACGCGTAAAAATCGCTGCTGGGAGTCAGGCCCTCGGTGGCTTCGGGTGCCAGGTATTGGGCACGTTCTATGGCGTCTTCAGCAATCAGGTCACTGGTATCGGATGACAGGGTGTTATGAAAGGCAGGCAGACCCAATTTCAGCTGTGGACCATCGCTGAAATGTAAGTTCGTGGTTTTTATCGCCCCATGAACAAGTCCATGGGTATGCAAAAGGGTTAAGGTGGATGCCAATTGTTGTGCAAATGTCAGTAACTGTTTGTCGCTGAGTTGAGGTGGCACTTCCTGTTGCTGCGTACAGGGAAAGTAATCATAAACGATATAACAAATGCTATCACCGAGCTGGGCATTCTTGATGGACACCATATTGCCATAAGTCTTACCGATAAGAGTCTTTAGAGATTGCCGGAACTTATCGCAGAAATCTTTATCCTGTAGAAGTGATGGCTGGTAGGTGCGTACACTGACTGTTTTCTGCGCGTCTATATCCAGTGCGTTATACACAGAATATAATTTCTTGACGGCAATTTCCCGACCCAGCTGATAACCTGGAATATCCATTGGCTATACCCTCGTTGTCATACCGCCTGCTTTACAAAATAAAATAAAGCGAAAAAGTGGTGCTGAGGAAGTCTTCCTTGAATTCGTCCGAAGTAATGGTGTCAGGGTTTTTATCCTTGACATCCTCGAAAGTGTAGCTCTTGGAATCGATACCGATCGAGTAACTCAGGCTTTCGTTGATACGTGCAGACCAACTGATACCATAGCTGAGGCCCTTGGCATTACTGGTGGCATCTATGTCGAGTGGAGCCGCAAGAACGGCCGGGCTGGCAAATGCTGGATTGCTGACGTCTTCCTTGAGGTCTCCATCCAGGTCGGCAAACGCGACGTTGATTGACAAGACCCCTTTATCACGGACCGGCCAGGAATAGTTACTGCCAATGAAAAATCCTTTTTCCTTAAACGACAAGTCCTGACCCTGGTTACCCGAGGCCTGGCTTTTACCGGCTTTGTAGCCCAGGTAAATGCCAGCCCTGTTATCGAGCACTTTTTTGCCGAAAGTGATTGAGCTGTCTTCACGATCGCCCTCAAAGGTTTCGCTGAAGCTGCCACCGGGCAACAATGGATCTTCCAGGGTAAATGAATCTTCTTCGTCCAGGGATTTCTGGAATAACAAATCGAGGTAATAGCCGTCTTTAAAGAAAGTGCCACCGACCCCGAGTATCTTGAAGGTAACGTCAAATTTGACTTCGGGAAAATCATTGTTATTGATGGTAGTCGGCGCCAGAGCGTTGGGACGTTCCGACTGGGAAAAATCGTAAGAAGCGAAGCTGATTGAAGCACGCGGGGTAAATGACATTTCACTGGCCACTGCGGGTAATGAAAATAAGGAAATAAGGCTGGCAGCAAGGTTAGTTACTACGAATACAGAAAATCTCATACTCAACTCCAGGATTGTCGTGGTTTTAATCAACGTCTTCACCCGTTTTGGAATTAAGTCGGTTAGACGTTATTTAGTAGTATTCCATTTTTTAATTATTTTCCTTGTTTAGGTTTTATATTCTAGCCTATCTAAAATTTAATTAATCGTATCAATACAAAAAGTACTTCTTAGCCCTTATGTTTTGGGGGGGTTTGAGACGTGTAGCACACAAAAAAAGCTAAAGTTTTAAATTAAATGTCTAAACGGTGGTCAAAGCTAAAGGTCAACAGCCCAGATTTATTGACGAAACCTTTAATCAGTTGAATTGTATTGACCGGATCAAAGTGTTTAATGTTAAAAGATGACCTGTAAATCCGTGCATGGTAAGAGCAGTTTAATTTTAATGAGTTTCATCTGGGCTTTCTGAATCGAGATTCTAGCCTTGATGCCTCTCTCGCTTGCCTTCAAGGAATGTTAAGTTTAATCTTTATCTTCAAAGAAAATACCGAATGAAATATCAGTACATTTCGAAGTGCACGGCTTCTTTGAAGTTTTTATTATACTGATCAACACCAGGACATTTTGTAAACAGGACCATTCAGGTACATAAAAAATGTTGAAAAAACTGTTTTTTGCGCTCGTCGCGGTATCGATACTGATTGGCTCCATTGTTTACATCAAACTTGATCAGTTCACAGCTATGGGGGAAGCCGCTGCCAACATGGTAATGCCACCCACCGTAGTGACAGCACAAACTATCAACGCGGCCGAGTGGGAGGAGCTCATACCTGCGACGGGTACCGTCTCAGCCCTGCAGGGTGTTACCGTCAGTGCAGAGGTGGGTGGGCGTATCACCCGCATACTGTTTGAGTCATCCGGCGATGTCACGAAAGGTCAGGCTCTTGTACAGCTCGATACCGCCAGTGAACAATCGCAGTTGGCCTCGGCCATCGCCGCCGAGGAACTGGCCCGCAGTGAGCTGTTACGTCAAAAGAAACTGCGTGAAAAAAAACTGACCTCGGATGAAGCGGTGGATCGTGCCGAAGCACAGCTCAAGGACAGCGTGGCCCAGGTGGGTGTCATCAAGGCGTTAATCGAAAAGAAAACGATGAGGGCACCCTTTTCCGGGCGCCTTGGCTTTCGCCAGGTCGATCTGGGGCAAATACTTTCCGTTGGTGATCCGATTGTGACCCTGCAATCGCTTGATCCCATGTTTGTCGACTTTTCCGTACCTCAGCAAAAACTGTCCCTGTTACAAAAAGATATGGATGTGCGTATCAGGTCGGATGCACACCCACAAACCATCTTCCATGGCAAAATTGCCCACGTTGACCTGGAGGTCGATCCGGTTACCCGCAACGTGCAGATTCAGGCACTGGTTGACAATGCTGATGAGAAATTACGGGTCGGCATGTTTGTAAATGTCGAACTGGTGTTACCGGATAAACGAAACGTGCTGCCGGTTCCCGCAACGGCTATTTTATATGCCTCATTTGGTAATTCGGTGTTTGTCATTGATGAACAGAAAAACGAGGAATCGGATGAAGTTGAACTCGTGCTGCGCCAACAGTTTGTCACACTGGGGGCAACTCGGGGTGATTTCGTTGATATCACCAAGGGATTAAACGCCGGGGAAACCATTGTCACCAGCGGGGTATTCAAATTAGGTACGGGCACGAAAGTGGTTATAGATAATACGCTGTCACCAAATTCCAGCCTTGATCCCAACCCCAGGGATTCCTGATGTCAGCTACACAGAAAAGTTTCACGGATATCTTTATCCAGCGGCCTGTTCTGGCCATTGTGCTCAACCTGTTGATTATTATCTCGGGACTGAATGCCTGGAATTCGCTCAGTGTTCGACAATACCCGCTAAGTGAAAACGCCTCGGTACAGATTTCCACGGTTTATGTGGGCGCCAGTGCCGAACTGGTCAGGGGTTTCATAACCACGCCTTTGGAGCGTGCCATCTCCGCGGCAGAGGGTATAGATTACGTCGAGTCGAAAAGTCTTCAGGGTATATCGATCATTAATGCACGCCTCAAACTCAACTACGACAGCACCAAGGCCCTGGCCGATATTTCTTCCAAGGTTGACCAGGTGCGTAATGATTTGCCACAGGAAGCACAACTGCCCACCATCAGTGTGCAATCGGCAGATTCCGAATTTGCCGCGGCCTATTTAAGTTTCTGGTCAGGCATTCTGTCACCGGAACAGATTACCGATTATTTGATACGGGTTGTGCAACCCCGTTTATCGGCAGTCAGTGGTGTGCAGCGTATCGAAATCTTTGGTGCGCGTACCTTTGCCATGCGCGTGTGGTTGCAACCGGATCGCATGGCGGCTCTGCATGTAACACCCGCGCAGGTCAGTCAGGCACTGGCCGCCAACAATTACCTGGCAGCGATTGGTAACACCAAGGGCGCCATGGTGCAAACCTACCTGGCTGCCAATACGGATCTGCATGACGTGGAAGATTTCAAACGCCTGATTATTTACCAGCAGGATGGCACGCTGATCCGTCTGCAGGATATCGCCCGGGTCGAACTGGGTGCTGAGGACTATGACACACTGGTACGTTACTCGGGGGATACGGCGGTATTTGCCGGGGTGTTTCCGCAACCCAATGCGAACATTATTGAAGTCATTGATGAGGTTCGCCTTGAACTGGATCGCCTGAAACAGGAAATGCCCGCCGGGCTGGATGCCGACATTGGTTATGACGCCTCTGAATACGTGAGCGATGCCATTCATGAAGTGACGGTCACGCTGAGCGAAACACTGCTCATCGTGGTGATTGTTATCTTCCTGTTTCTCGGTTCTGTACGTTCGGTGATTGTTCCCATCATGGCGATACCGGTATCGTTGATTGGCGGTATATTCCTGATGCAGGTTTTTGGTTTCACCCTGAATTTGTTGACCCTGCTGGCGATCGTGCTTTCGGTCGGCCTGGTGGTCGATGATGCTATCGTTGTGGTGGAAAACGTTGAACGCCATTTACGCGAGGGGCGCTCGCCTCGTGAAGCGGCAATACTCGGCGCGCGCGAGCTGGTGACGCCGATCATCGCCATGACGCTGACGCTGGTGGCCGTTTATATTCC
>JANTFY010000170.1 GCA_024763185.1 Gammaproteobacteria bacterium
ATTCAAACAGATTCATGAGGAACTGATTAGCCGTGCCGAAAAACTCAGTAAAAAAGCGGGTACCATCAGCAAAAAACTGGACAAAAGCATCAAGGAATACAGTCAGGCACTGACTGACCTGGAAGCCAGAATTGTCAACGAACTGGAAGCCCTGGCCGAGTCTTCACAGGATCGTGATAATAAGCTGGATAAAAAGATAAACTCGGCCAACGACGCCATCAGCAGCCAGAAAGCCAAAATGCTGTTAATGCAAGGCGTCGACGAGGCCCTCGACAAGCGCGCTGGAGCATTGGAGAAAACCTCGGAAATGCTGCTTAAGGATAGCGAAGAACTGAAAAACTCAACCGAAGTACTGGATATACTGACAGCCAAGTTAAGTGCCGATGTCGAGGCCCTTGAAACACACACCGCCAGTCTGCAGCAGCAAACCGATACACAGGGTCGTTCGATACTGGCACTGGCAAGCCTGGAAAAGAAACATTTCCGAATTGTTGGCGGCATCAGTGCCCTGCTGTTATTGCTGATCGTCGGTCTGTATTTTTACGGTGAGTATCAGCGTGACACCGAAGCCGCGGTCGAAGCCGGTCGCAACAGCGTGGTGAATGAGCAGGTTTCTGAACTGCAAAACCGGGTCGCAGATGAGCAAATGGCCTCCCAGGTCTTTTACCAGGAGATCACGGATCTTGAGCAGACGATCGACAAAATCAAGTCCGACATGGTTGAAATGAATGACCAGGTTGAAAGCATCGATGGCCGTGTTCAGTATATTGCCCCGCTGTACAATTTTGGTTCGGATAACACCATCCACGGTTCCCAGTGGTTATCCAAACTGGACGCCAACCAGCAATCAATCAAAATTGGTACGGTTGACAACAAGCAGGATCTGTACGAGATTGCATCACGTTACAACCGCTATTTCACCGAAGACATGGGTTACTTCATTACCAAGGAAGGTCAATATACCCTGGTTTATGGTGGAAAATTTGACAATGATCAACAACTTGAAACCGTCCTGCGACGTATGCCGCGCTACATGAACGGCCAGTTGCTGACCGCCATATCAAATGCGGAAATACTGAAACGTATTGCCCAGTAATTGATCCTGCTGGAAAATAAAAAACCGGGATCTATTCCCGGTTCTTTTTCGCCTGGATTCTGCGGCCGAAGATGACTTTTCTCTGGGTTTCACTGAGTGAACGCAATTGCTGGATATTCTGTTGCGGAATGGCATCGATATCCTTATGAGCTTTAACGGCCTCGGCGATGGAAGCTTCACGAATCAGATGCAATAAAGGAAAAGGCGACCGATTGGTCCAGTTGTCCAGGTCATCGGCCAGGGTTTCGGCAAAGCGGTAATCCGGATGGAAACTGGCCACCTGGTAGGTACCCTGCCAGCCTTCCTGCTCAATCAAACGGTCGACCAGACTCAAGAATTGATTGTAATCGGTAAACAGTTGTAAATGACTGGCACAGATGATGACCAGGGTTTCAATATCGGGTTGCTCATCGAGTCGCTGAAATTGCAGATACAGGTCTGTCAGACAGGTACGATCATCCGTGGCATGAGACAGTACAAACTGGACTTTGCCCTCCTTGTAAGGCTTGTGCGCAAAAGGACATAGATTCAAGCCCAGAACCGCCTTTTCAAACCAGCCTTTAACCGAATCTACGATGGTTTGATCAGCCGGTTTCATGTGACATCCCGCCGACTAGGCGATACCACCCCGGGTCAACTTATGCGGTTCCATTAACTTCTTGAGTTCGGCTTCATCCAGGTCACAAAGTTCTTTAGCCACATCCAGCACCGGCCGTTTTTGAGCATAAGCCTGCTTGGCAATTTTGGCCCCGAGTTCATAGCCGATGACCGGGTTCAAGGCCGTAACCAGTATCGGATTGGAGGACAGGGCCTGGGTGATATTATCCTCATTCACGCTAAAGCCCTTGACAGCCTTGTCTGCCAGCACACGGGCTGCATTAGACAGCAGTTCGATACTTTGAATCAGGTTATGCGCAATCATCGGCAGCATGACATTTAACTGGAAATTACCGGACTGGCCACCAATCGTGATACTCGAGTCATTACCGATGACCTGGGCGCAAACCATGGTGACAGCTTCAGGAATGACCGGATTGACCTTGCCCGGCATAATCGAACTGCCAGGCTGCAATGCCGGCAACTCAATTTCGCCTATGCCGGCCAGCGGGCCTGAATTCATCCAGCGCAGGTCGTTGGATATCTTCATCAACGACACGGCCACGGTTTTTAACTGGCCACTCATTTCAACCGCGGCATCCTGCGTGCTTAACCCCTCGAAAAAATTGTCTTTCGGCGAAAAGCGGATACCGGTCAGCTGTTTTAAGTGATGACAGACCTTGGCGGCAAATTCGGGGTGTGCATTGATACCGGTACCCACGGCCGTGCCACCCTGGGTCAATTTTTGCAGGCGTGTCAGGCTCGACTGTATGCGGTACAAACCCTGCCGGACCTGGTCCGCCCAGCCTCCGAGTTCCTGCCCCAGGGTTATGGGCATGGCATCCATCAGGTGCGTTCTGCCTGTGGTTACCACATCAGCGAGTTCGCTGGCTTTGGCATCCAGCACCTTTTCCAGGTGAGACAGGGCTGGTATCAATTGTTCATGCACGGCAAGGCAGGCACTGACATGGATCGCTGTCGGGAACACATCGTTAGAGCTTTGCCCCATGTTCACATGATCATTGGGATGTACCGTCATGTCATCGGTGCTGGCCAGCGTAGAAATCACTTCATTGGTGTTCATATTGCTACTGGTGCCGGATCCGGTCTGGAAGATATCGATGGGAAAATGTTCATCAACCAGCCCCCTGCTTACCTGGTCGCCAGCCTTTTCGATGGCCTGGGCGAGTTCCTTGTCGAGCAGGCCCAGCTCCAGGTTGCTGTGCGCACAGGCCATTTTAATCAAGCCCAGGGCGCGAATCATTTGTCTGGGTAGTGTGATGCCACTGATCGGAAAGTTTTCAACCGCACGCTGGGTTTGTGCTTTATAAAGCGCATCGGCTGGAACTTGCAGTTCCCCCATGCTGTCTTGTTCCGTTCTGAATTTTTGAGCCATAATGTTTCTCGAAATTTTTGCCCGACTATAACATGCAGCCTTGCACTCAGGAGGATGATTTTCTTATTTGGATAAAACTGTTTGTCATGATGACCAGAATTATTACAAGACCGGCACTTAATGAAATGACGCCCGGGAACTCACCCAGAAAAACCCATACCAGCAAAGAGCCGAAAACCGCTTCCAGGGGTAGAAATACCGCAACCTCGGCTGCCGGTATAAATCGTGGTGCCAGGGTTAACAGTGACAAGGCAATACCATTGAGGGAACCCAGCAATGAACCCATCATCGCCTGGTGCATGGTAATGTCGGACAAGCTGGCTAGCGGGAAACTGATCAGTACCATCAACAGACCGCTTATCATCATGGTTAAGAACATGCTTTTTGTGCTTGTTTTACGTCCCAGTATGAAAATAAACCCCCAGCTCAGAGCGGTCGCAAAGGCATAAAGATCACCGTCAAGACGGCTTTGTTGTTGATCGTAGACAACAAAAATCAAACCGACAAACACGATCGTGATGGTCAGCCAGGTATTGGTTGATACCCTTTCTTTGATGATCAAAAGCCCCAGTAGCGCCGAAAAAATGGGGGCAGAACCGACAATGATCAGGGTATGCGCCACACTGGTGGTTTGAATAGCGGCCACGAAAAAGAAACTGCTGACAGCCATCAAAAAAGACATTGCCCAGGCGGCCCTGTCCATCTTTTTTATCTGTTGAAACAATGACTGAGCCGGGTTAAAAAAGCTGTTTAAAATGAATAAGGAAATGGCAATAAACAGGCCCCGCAAAAACATCAGGCTCCACAGGTCTATGTTCACAAAACGGATCAGCAAGCTGTCGGGGCTGATGACCAGTATGCCGATGGCGGCAGCCATAAAGCCTTTAACATGATTGTTTAGATTCATGAATTGAATATCAACCTAAATTTATATGAAGATGAAAGCTAACGGCCTTGCTGAAAGAAAAAATGGACTCCAGCAGTGGCAATCTAATTTGTGTTAACAGGCTCTATCCAAATACGTTATGCTAAACATTTAGCAGCTGAAAAAATAGAAATTACCTTATGTCTACCGGCCCAAGAGAAATAACCACTCCGTTCCGCCCTATTCCACTCGATGTGCCTGAAGGCATGAAACCCAACGAGTTTTTTAACAGTACCGAAAACCTGAATGACCTGGTGCATAACAATGGCTTGTTGCAAAACAGTGAGAACCTGTTGCTATACCGTAAAGCACTGGGACATTCTAACGTATTCGATACCTCGGTTATTTACAACACGTCCAAGTGCATTCTCGACCCGTTGGGGAGACCGGTAAGACGTACCCAGGTTCCTGAAAATGTGCGCAATGTGTGGAACCGCATGAACCAGATCCTGATATCCTACATGCAGGAAAAGTTCCCGGACCCCGAGTCTCACCTGATCCTGTGCGGGGAGGCCAGCCTCGATGCAACCTGGCCATTAACCTCGCCGGGCGTACCCAGCATTCGCATGTTGCATAATCATTTCATTGTATTTGATAAACACCAGTTGCGCTCCGCTGAACTGGCGGATCAGGATAATCCGAACCTGACCGATGGCGGCCAGCACAGCCTGTTTCAAAGTTACATGCGCGATCCCTACCGGGCCTTTTTTGAAACGCTGGATTTGAAAATACTCAAACCCATGTCAGGCGACAAATCCCAGATCAAACTGACCGGCTACCCGCAAGGCCTGCCCTGCTGGGAAATCAGCGGTGGCCTGGAATCCATCAAGGAAGTCCAGTTCTGGAAAGAATATGACCTGATTTTGAAGGGTTTCATCGATTTTTATCGCACTTTTTTCAGCCAGGTGTCCACCCGCAACGCGCCGATACTCGGTGATGTTTACTTCCCTGAACAGGTGAGTGACAAGCTGTTATTCAACAATGAATTCCTCAGTACCGCCAAGATTGTGCGGGATCAATGTATCAACGATGCTAAATATGCCAATTCAATTCGTTGGCAACCTGCATTTAAACAACTAATATATAGAAATGATGCCGGAAAATGGATCGTCACCATCAGTCAGAATTCGATCGGTAACGCCATAACCGAGCTACTCGGCGTGGTGGTAAAAAGAACGCCGGATGCAGAAGCCTATGAACGGGACGAGCCGGCCTTGATTGAACACTTGTTATCGGTAAGGCAACGCCTGATAGATGCCGATTTGGGTGATGCAATAGCCACTGAATACTGGCCGGAGTCTTAAACAATCAATAGCGAAGTTGAGGAAGCATTATGGCAAGCGATGATACGGTAATTTTAACTGAAGAAGAGCGAAACAGGATTCTGGACAACGAAGAGGATATTACTGAAACAGAGCTTGATACAGATGATGACAGTACTGATGAATAGCGGCAGCAATACTTGTTATTCATT
>JANTFY010000171.1 GCA_024763185.1 Gammaproteobacteria bacterium
AGCATACCCCGCTCCAAGCAACAAAAACTGATCAAAACGGCTCTCAGTTTTCTCAATCATCAACATCAATACCGCAAGCATGCCATGCGATTCGATGCACTGTTTATCCAGCCGGTAGCGATTGAAGAAGATGCCATTGAATGGATAAAGGATGCTTTCAGCGCCGACTCTTTTTATGAGCAATAAGCGCGGATTGATAGAAAACAGTTTATTTAACGATTTTCAAACCGGGCTTGGCGGAAGTTTTTTTACCCGCCTTTTTTTTATCCTGCCCCGGTTCCTGCTGGGCGGAGGTATCATCCGCAAACATCATACCCTCGCCGTCTTCCATGCTGTAGATGGCCAACACTGAGGGTATCGGTATATAAAGTGACTGCGAAGCACCGTTAAAGCGGGCTGAGAAGGCAATGTGGGTATGGGTCATTTCCAGTCCCTGTACGGCCCGAGCCGCAATATTCAGTACAACCTGTCCATCCTTATCAATACCGGGCGGTATATCAACCCCAGGAGCCGTGGCATCGACCATGATATAAGGCGTAGCATCATTATCCACCAGCCATTCGTAAAGTGCGCGAATCAAATAGGGTTTGTTAGAAGTCATACGTTAAGTCCTGTATCAGCATTGCTTGCGCCAGTGCGAATACTGGCTATTCCTGCTCAGTCAACCAGCTTGTGAACACAATAAACGTGAATAGAACAAGCCGCGATCTACTGCCCTGACATTCTTACTATAAAAGCGTGATGGCAAAAAAAAGACCGTTAGCAAATGATAACGGTCTTTAAAGCCAGTGACTAGAATGTAAACCGAATTAACCGACCATATCTTTTTCCTGCTCAGACAGGCTCTTCTGGAAAGACGGACGGGAAAAAACACGTTTCATGTAATCGGTTATAGGCTTCGCCGAAGCCGGTAACTCGATACCATAATAAGGAAGACGCCATAAAATCGGCGCAATACTGCAATCCAACAAAGAGAATTCTTCAGACAGAAAATACGGCATAGCCGCAAATACATCGGATGAGTTAACCAGGCTCTCGGTCAATGCTTTTTTGGCCTGGGCCTTTTTCTTTTCTGTCCCATGCTCAATATCCGGTAGCAGGCTGTACCAGTCGCTTTCAATACGAAACAGGCCGAGTCGGCTTTTGGCACGAGAAACCGGATCGACCGGCATTAACGGCGGATGCGGAAAGCGCTCATCGAGATACTCAATTAGAACTCGCGCATCGTATAAAACCAGGTCACGATCCACCATGGTGGGAACAGTCGCATAAGGATTCAGATCCAGCAGGTCTTCCGGCAGATCATCCATATCCACATCGTAAATCTCGACAGTAATATCTTTTTCGGCAAGAACAATACGACTACGGTGACATTGGGGGTCGACCGGTGATGAAAAACAGGTCATCACCGAACGTCTGTTAGCAACAGCTGACATATATATTTTCCTAAAGAATGTGTTTAATGGACGTCTTTCCAGTATTCCTTCTTCAACAGGTAAGCCAGTATCAGGAAGAAAAACAGGAAGATAAGCACGCCAGTACCCACATTTTGGCGAGTTTCCTTGTAAGGCTCGGCCAGGTAATCGAGGAAGGCCACCAGGTCCTTTACCGCCTGATCATACTCTTCCGCGGTCATACTGCCCTGAGTGACCTGCTCAAATCCGACGATGACTTCATGCTGGCCGCCGTGGCCATCATCCTGCATCTCTTTTTTGGCTGTTTTCAGACCTTCGAGTTCCGCCAGAACATGCGGCATACCAACGGCTGGGAATACGCCATTATTAACACCCATTGGACGGGTATCATCCAGGTAAAAACCACGCAGATAGTTATACAACCAGTGCGTACCGCGCGAGCGTGCAATCAATGACAAATCAGGAGGGGCTGTTCCAAAAGCCTGCTCGGCATATTCGCCGGTCATGTTGACTTTCATCAGCGAACCAACCTTGGTTTTTTCACCGTACTTATCCGTCGTGAAAATCAGATTTTCAGACATCAGTTCATCCGAGATACCCAGATCCTTTCCCACCCGATTGTAACGCGAGTAACCGGCCGAATGGCAGCTCAGGCAGTAATTAGAGAACAATGCCGCGCCGCGCTGCATGGCCGCCTTGTCACTCCAGTCGATGGAAATATCATCATTCGGGTACATGGCCCCGCCGCCGGAAGCCCAGCCCATTACAGGAAAAAGAACACCTGCCAAAAGAATTAAAGACTTCTTCATGATGTAACCCTCTCTGGAACCGGCTTTGTTTTTTCGTTCTTACTGATGAACCATAACCCGATAAAATAACCGAAGTAACCAATAGTGAAAATTCGAGCAAACAGGGTACGCCCTTCAGTCGCCGGTAAGGCACCCAGGTAACCGAGACCAATGAAACTGATAATGAACATGATCAACAGGCCTTTGAATGCGCCCGAACGATAACGGATAGAACGCACCTTGCCTCGATCAAACCAGGGCAACAGGAATAATACGATAATGGCGGCGAACATACCGATAACCCCTATCAGCTTATCCGGTACCGCGCGCAAAATGGCATAAAACGGCGTGAAGTACCAGACCGGAGCAATATGTTCCGGTGTTTTGAACGGGTTGGCCGGTACAAAATTGGCATGCTCAAGAAAATAACCATTCATTTCCGGCATAAAAAATACAACCACGCTGAACAGCATCAGGAATACCACCACGCCAACGATATCTTTCACCGAGTAGTAAGGATGGAAAGGAATGCCATCCAAAGGAATACCGTTTTCATCCTTGTTCTTTTTGATGTCGATGCCATCCGGGTTATTCGAACCCACTTCATGCAGAGCCAGGATATGCATCACCACCAGCATGATCAGGATCAGCGGTACAGCGATTACATGCAGCGCAAAGAAACGGTTTAAGGTGGCATCGGAGATTACAAAATCACCACGAATCCACAGGGTGATGTCATCACCGATAACCGGAATCGCACCAAACAAAGAGATAATAACCTGGGCGCCCCAGTAAGACATCTGGCCCCAGGGCAGCAGGTAACCCATAAAGGCTTCAGCCATCAGCGCCAGGAAGATGAACATGCCGAATAACCAGATCAGTTCACGCGGTTTCTGGTACGAACCATACATCAGGCCACGGAACATGTGCAGGTAAACCACAATGAAAAATGCAGAAGCACCGGTTGAATGCAGGTAACGGATTAACCACCCCCAGTCCACATCACGCATGATATATTCAACCGAAGCAAACGCCGTGGCACCATCAGGCTTATACTGCATGGTTAAAAAGATACCGGTGACGATCTGGATTACCAGCACCAGTAGAGCCAGAGAGCCAAAGAAATACCAGAAATTAAAATTCTTTGGGGCGTAATATTTTGAAAGATGTTCTTCCCACATCTTGGTGAGCGGGAAACGGGCATCAATCCAACCCATTAAATCACTAGATTTACTCATTATGCTTCTCCGTCTTCACCAATTAACACCACACTCTCACTCACGTAACGATGAGGTGGAATGACGAGATTGGTTGGCGCTGGAACACCGGAATGAACCCGACCGGCAAAATCAAACTTGGAACCATGACAGGGGCAGAAAAATCCACCCATCCAGTCGGCGGTGATTTCCGGACGGTAGCTCGGGGAACAACCCAGATGCGTACAGATACCAATAACAATCAGGTATTCAGGCTTAATAGAACGATATTCGTTCTTAGCATAGGGTGGCTGGATACTTTCGTCAGAACCCGGATCACGCAGTTCCGGAACAATCTTGGGTAAAGTGGCCAGTGCTTCCTCATCACGACGTACAATCCATACCGGCTTGCCACGCCATTTAACGATAATTTGCTGACCCGGCTCCAGTTTGCTGATATCAGCCTCTACCGGGGCACCGGCTGACTGCGCACGAGCACTGGGATTCCAGCTTGAAAGAAAAGGAACGGCAACAGCAACAACACCTGCGCCACCTACCACGGTTGTTGCGGCTGTAAGAAATCGCCGACGGGAATTATCTATACCTTCAGATGACATCTGAATGACTCTCCAACTTAAGAAATAGAACGAAACCTGAACACCCAGGTAAAACCCAGGCAGGCTACGCGGAAAAAATCGGCCGCAAGAATATCCTAATTTTCTTATTCCGTCGAGGACTTATCGGAAATATTGAAGCCTAAAAGGAGCTAGATCAAGTTCTGGTTAAAGTCTTTGTTGGTTTCCTGTAAACCACGTTAAACCGGGTTATCGATATCGATGAACGTGTGCTTTATGCCGAAGCGATTGGCCACCAGCTCGCCCAGCGCCTGAACGCCATATCGTTCGGTGGCATGATGCCCGGCAGCGATGTAATGAATCCCCACTTCGCGCGCAAAATGCACCGTATTTTCAGAAATCTCTCCGGAGATAAAACAATCGACACCCTCGGCAGCCGCCTGCTCAATATAGGACTGGGCGGCACCGGTACACCAGGCAATACGTCGCACCGGATGATTACCTCCGTAAATCAATAACGGATTACTGTCGATGCTTTCACCAATCTCTTCCATCACCTGGTCCACACTGCAGGTTTCCGCCACCTCACCAAACCACAGATGGTCCTGCTGCCCGGTGGTTAACCATCCCATGCGCTGCGCAAGCTGGGCATTGTTGCCTACTGTCGGGTGTGCATCCAGCGGCAGGTGATAGGCTAACAGGCTGATATCATTTTGCATCAGGCGACGAATTCGGTTGCCTTTAAATCCTACCAGGGGCTGTGACTCACCTTTCCAAAAATAGCCATGATGCACCAGGATCGCATCCGCCTGCTGCTGGATGGCATCATCGATCAAATCCAGGCTCGCCGTAACCCCGCTGACCAGGTGATGTACCGAACCCCTGCCCTCTACCTGCAACCCGTTAGGGCAATAATCCTGGAATTCATCTTTCGATAAGTAGTCATCACAAAAATGACACAGCTCGTCTAATTGCATTATCATGCCCCCTCAATGGACTGAGCCCGTTATGATAAAGTAAATCCATGAAAACACTAAAAATATTGATGTTTTTGCTGCAATCCATTTTGTTTGGACTGCTGGCCGCCGTTATCTACCTGGTATGGCAATCTGATTATAATCTGCAACAACTAAGTAACCTGCTACCTGGCTTTGAACAGCAGGTCAAAACAGCGCCCGCCGCCACCCTGAAGCAGGGCCCCTTTTCCTATGCCGAGGCCGTTTCAACATCCGCGCCCTCGGTGGTTTCCATCTACACCAGCAAGACAGTCAAGCAAAACCTGCATCCATTACTGGACGATCCGGTCTTCGACCAGCTTTTTGGCGACCAGTTAAAAAAATACAAACGCGACAAGACTGAAACGAACCTGGGCTCCGGCGTCATTATCACCCATTCCGGCTATATCTTGACCAACCAGCACGTCATAGATGGCGCCGATGAAATACTGATTTCGCTATCCGACGGTCGCAGCAGCGAAGCCACCCTGATCGGCCAGGATCG
>JANTFY010000172.1 GCA_024763185.1 Gammaproteobacteria bacterium
GGACTGGCATCGGAATTGATCCAGAGCGGTTACAAGGTCGAGGGTGTTTCACCCAGCCCGTTATTGTCTGAAACGGCGCAACTACAGGGCGGTGAAGATTTTCTGATTCATCACGGTCGTTTTGAAGACGTGCCATTTTCACTCGACGAGCAATACGACCTGGTCCTGTTCAGTGAAAGTTTTCAATACATCAATCTGAACGTGGTGCTGGAAAAGGCGCAAAGCCTGTTGCGCCCGGGCGGTTACATCCTGATTTGTGACTTTTTCAAAACCAATGCCGAGGGTAAATCGGTGATCGGTGGCGGGCATCGTTTTGACGATTTTCTACGCGTACTCAAAGACTCGGGTCTGAAAAAACTGGAAGAAAAAGACATCACCAAGGAAACTGCGCCCAACCTGGACCTGGTCAACCAGATGGGGAGAGATCTTATTTTGCCAACCATGAAACTGATCGGTTATACCTTTAAAAACAATCGTCCGTGGATCTCGCGTTTTTTCACCTGGAAATTTCGCAAGAAACTTAACAAGATCGATTACAAGTATCTTAGTGGTGAACGCAATGCCGAATCGTTTGCCAAATACAAAATTTACAAGTTATTTCTTTTACAGAAACAGGAATAAAGACTATGGCCTGGTGGGGAAAAGCACTCGGGGGTGCATTTGGATTCATGATGGGCGGCCCGCTGGGCGCGCTGATCGGTATCGCCTTCGGGCATAATTTTGACAAGGGCCTGAGTTCGGTCATGTCCGATTCCGGATTTTTTCCCGGGCAGCAGGAACGCGTGCAGGCGGCCTTTTTTACTGCCACCTTTTCGGTCATGGGCTATATTGCCAAGGCCGATGGCCGGGTTTCCCGCGAAGAGATCAAAATGGCCGAGGCCGTCATGTCACAGATGGGGTTGACGGGAGAGGTACGGGAATCGGCCAAAAAATTATTCAACGAAGGCAAGTCGGACGATTTTCCGCTGGATGATGTACTTGATCAATTTAAAAAAGAAGTACACCGGCGCAGCACCCTGATCCAGGTGTTTCTCGAAATCCAGTTACAGGCAGCCTATGCCGATGGCGTGCTCGACAAGTCCGAAGAACAGGTATTGATCCATATCTGCCGGCGCCTGGGTGTTCCGCTGGATCAGTTCCAGCGACTGGAAGACATGCTCAAGGCCGGGTTCGGTCAGGGCTCTTACCAAGCACCGGGCCAGCCCAGGCATAAAACCACGCTGCAAGAAGCCTATACCCTGTTAGGTGTTGAAAAATCTGCCAGCGATGCCGAAGTCAAAAAAGCCTACCGCAGGCTGATGTCACAGCACCACCCCGACAAACTGGTGGCCAAGGGCCTGCCGGAACAGATGATCAAGGATGCGACCGAAAAAACCCAACAGATCAAGGATGCCTATGAACAGATCAAGGCCTCCAGGGGCATGAAGTGATAGATGAGAAAAACATATGATTGATACCATCCTCTACGAACACCGACCCGCTCCCGGTAAACTCGATGTACTGGGGGTGGAAGAATGGCCGATCTGGGAGAAGGAACCATCCGAGTTTCCGTGGACCTATGACCGTCAGGAAGAATGTTACATTCTGGAAGGCAAGGTGATCGTCACCCCGGATGGTGGCGAACCCGTTGAACTGGGACGCGGTGACCTGGTGACCTTTCCCAAGGGCATGTCCTGTACCTGGAAAGTGGTGCAACATATTTGCAAACATTACCGCTTTGTCGATTAACGGTTTCCATCTGCTTTCCTTCGGCTGGCCTCAGGAATAGAACCGGTTGCGTGTGCCGCGGTCAAACCATTTCAGTAATACCGCATCCACGGCCGAATGTACGGCCATGCCGAGTTTTTCCGGCAGTGATTTTTTCTCGCGATATTTCACCTCGAAGACGTCAGCATCCTCGCATGCCGTGACAATATATTCGTCACTGGTCATGAGTTCATCGACAAGCGCATGATCGATAGCGCGTTGACCAAACCAGATTTCTCCGGTGGCGACTTTTTCAATGTCCAGTTGCGGGCGGTGTTGCCGGACAAAATCTTTAAACAGGGTGTGAATATCCTCGATGTCTTCGACAAATTTTTCACGCCCTTTTTCGGTGTTTTCACCAAAAATGGTGAGCGTGCGTTTGTATTCACCAGCGGTGATCATTTCAAAGTCGATATCATTCTTTTTCAACAGGCGGTGGAAGTTAGGCAACTGCGCGACCACGCCGATGGAACCAATAATGGCAAACGGTGCGGCAAGTAATTTGCTGGCAACGCAGGCCATCATGTAACCACCGCTGGCAGCCACCTTGTCGACGCAAACGGTTAAAGGGATGTGATGATCATTAATCCGTTGTAACTGTGACGAAGCCAGTCCATAGGCGTGCACCATGCCTCCACCACTTTCCAGGCGCACCAGCACTTCATCCTGCGTTTCTGCCAACGATAACACGGCGGTAATTTCACGACGTAAACTGGCAACAGCCGAGGCTTTCATATCACCGTGAAAATCAAGAACAAAGAGACGTCGCTTACGATCCTGCTCCCCGGTTTGGCCAGGCTCTTGTTTGGCGGCCTGTTTGATTTTTTTAACGTTGGCTTTGTGTTGCGCCTTTTCGGCCTTGTGGCGTTGTTTGAGCTCGGTTTTTAACGCGTAGGGATCGACCACGGTCTCACACAAGGTGTCGCGCAAATGATCAATTTCATCGTTTAACTTGGTTACCTCGATATGACCTTCCCGGGTCGTCTTGCGCGTGCGCATACCGGCTGCAACCGATACAGCAATAATGACAATAATGGCAACCACAATGGTCAGCGCTTTTAGTAAAAAGAGTCCGTAGTTGAAAAAGAATTCAGCCATGAGATGTTATTCATTCATAAAGTTTAAAGGTGCATGATACGCTGCCGGGTGAGGCCAGGAAACCTGTGAAGCGGAATTATTTAGCGCGTTCATTCCGCCTTGATGGGCATCAATATCATCGAAATATATTTTGATACTCCATCCCCCAGGCTGAAACGGGCCAGGTTTAAAGCTCACTTTCGTTTCTTTAGTCGCGGAGCTTTTTTGAACAGATCCATAAGATGAAATAACGACAACAGGGGGTATCTTAAGGTCATGCGAGGGCCGGCATAACGCATGATCTGTGTGATACGTTCTCTTTGCTTGGCCGAATAACAATGTACCAAACATTTGTTGCAGGCGGGTTTTTTTTCATGGAAAGGGCAGGCATCGAGGCGGCGATGAGCATAATCCTGTAGTGCAAGACAGTCAGCGCATAACCCGGCGGATGTGTGATGATGATCATGGCAGTAAATCTTTACCATGGCATCGATGGTCTTTTTTTCTCGTTCGATTCGTCCCATGCTTATTATTCAACAAGCGGTTTTCTAGACCACCAGACTGCAGGGGCATACATTATCAGGCACAGGATAAACCAGGCAATCGCCATGCTGATGTCTGAATGAAAAACACCTGATGTCAGAATAACTGATTGATAGATTGAACCCAAAAAAAGGCTGGTGAAAATTATTGGCCAGGAAAAAGTAACCGTGTGAAATCGCAGGCTCAGTGCCATCAGAGATAGGCTGGAGACCAGTCCAAACAGGGATGAAATGAGCAGCCCTAATTGAAAAGTGCCCACACAGCCAAATTTAGGATCACAGCTTTCCAGAATGAAAACCTGGTAGCCCTGAAACAAAGACATCGGGCACAGGAATAGCAAAAACGATAACAGTGCAATTTTGATGGCATTTAGCATTCCTGTATCCATTCCTTAATTCAATCTTTAAACAAGTAAAACTGGCAAAGAATAAAACATTAAATTGGTTCGGGGTAGAGATTATTGAGTACGCTTTGGATCTTGTTTTTATTAACGGGTTTGGAAATAAAATCATTCATACCGACTTTCAGGCATGCCTCATTATCTTGTTGCATGGCATTGGCTGTCATGGCAATGATGGGAAGTTCTGCGGGATCCTGACAGGTTTCTCTGAGGATTTTGTTGTCTTAAGGCCATCCATTTCCGGCATGCGAATATCCATGAATACCACGTCGTAGGGCTTTGGCTGATTATGCACGGCGTTAATGGCTTCAATACCGTTAGCAACGAGATCCACACGGTGCCAAAGCTTTTCAAGAAGCTTTCGCGCCACCAGCTGGTTAGGAATGACGTCTTCTGCCGCCAGAAAGTTAAGTGCTTAATGTTCCTGTTGAGGCCAGTCCGGTTGATTAAATTCCATGTAAAGATTAAGGAAGCTCTGATAAATTCGTTCAAAGTTGTCATTGTGAGCGTCAGCGCGGCAATCTTGGCCGTAAAAATCAGGTGCTAATAGATTGCCAGGTCGCTGTCACTCGGTAACTGCTCCTGCGTTACTCTCGACAATTGCTCCTGCATTGTTCTACCTACGCCCATCCCTGGGCAAGTATCACCTGCATCCATTTAGGCGTCCTCGCAATGACGAATTAATCAGAGGTTACTTGAGTGTGTGGGTACGAAAATATCGATATTGATCCCAAAATGTTTGTTGTTTTTAACGCCATTAAAGAGGCCCGGTTTTAAATTTATTTGAACAATCTATCGCGAAAATAATCGTTGAGCATTCGCTGCTCCGGGTCATAGTGTTCGATGCGTTCCCTGAACTCGGTGATACGTTCACTAAATGCGCGGCTGGCCTGCTGCGGGGTGATCCATTTGGTCTGATTAAACAGCGGCACTCCCCCGTGATGACTGCAAAAGTCGTTGTAGGCGCGCAGGAATTCATCCCAACCGTGGTCACCGGTCGCGACGGGGTCTAACGTCATTACCGTTCCGCTATACGAATAGGAAAACAGGGAACTCTTGTCTTCAGTGATCCGGTAACCGACATTTAACATGTCGCAGCGCCATTGTGTCTTGCGGTAGTAATCTTTACAGAACGCATAATATTCACGCAGGATATCGGGATAGGTCTGTTCGGGAAATGCCCAGATTGAAAACGTGTAGCGGCTGCGACCGGAGGTTTCCGGGTAGCGAATCATTTGTGCTGCAGCGCTCGTTGCGTCACCTTTAAGCAGCCCGCATTGAAGCGCACGCGTGAGGGTATTGAAAACATCGACCAGCCAGTAGCGCAGTCCCGGCCACGGTACATATCTGGATACAAACCAGCCAAACAGGGGGGCAATATTCTTCCACACCCAGTTACGCAGTTTCCATATCCAGCGACGTGAAAACTGGTCGCCTGCTCCATACGCACGGTATTCCACCATCACCCGATCTTCATGCGGGAACAGGTACAGCATCATGGATTGTTCGCGCGCCTTGAGTTGCTCCAGTTTTGTGATGAATGCTTCGAGCGTATAACCCTCGTGATAGACCTTCATGGGTCGTAATTTCTGAATACGGAAAGTTACTTCGTAAACGATGCCAAACAATCCGTAACTGGAACGGGCATATTGCAGGGCCTGCGGGTCGGACTCGTTAAATTCGATCAGCTCACCTGA
>JANTFY010000173.1 GCA_024763185.1 Gammaproteobacteria bacterium
GTTCCTTTATTCAATGACTTTTGGCACTTTGAACAGGCCTTGTTCTACATCCGGCGCTATTGACTGGAATTTTTCGCGCTGGTTGCTTTCGCTGACTTCATCCGCACGCAAGCGTTGTTGGGCATCCAGGGGGTGGGCCATGGGTTTGACACCGGTGGTATCGACCTGATTCATTTGCTCCACCAGGTCGAGAATGTTGGATAAATCCTTGGCGTAATGATCAATATCTGCCTCATCGATGGCGATGCGCGCCAGATGTGCGATATTTTTAACATCTTCGGTTTTTAAGGTCATATCGGGGTTCTATTTTCGGGTATTGCCGCTAAAATGCCGGCGAATTTTTAAAAGCTCGCAAACTTACCATATAAAGCAGTCCGGGATAAGTAAAATTGGGCATTTCCGCCTTGCTCTCAGGCCTACCCGTTGCTAGAGTACGCGCAGCACATCTGGATCGGGTTTTAAACCAGCCCATCACCATAAAAAACAGGTAAAACAAAATCAATGTTATCAGCACTACGCGGTCTTCTCTCCAACGACTTATCAATTGATCTGGGCACAGCCAACACTCTCATCTACTCACGTGGTCAGGGCATAGTTTTAAATGAACCCTCGGTGGTTGCCATCCGCCAGGATCGTGGACCGGGTGGACCGAAATCTGTTGAAGCAGTGGGTTCCGATGCAAAAAAGATGCTGGGTCGTACGCCGGAAAATATCACCGCCATTCGCCCGATGAAAGATGGCGTGATTGCTGACTTTACCTATACCGAGAAAATGCTGCAGCACTTTATCCGCAAGGTGCATGAAAACCAGTTATTCCGCCCCAGCCCGCGGGTATTGATCTGTGTGCCCTGTGGAGCAACCCAGGTAGAGCGTCGTGCGATTCGTGAATCGGCATTGGGGGCCGGTGCACGCAAGGTGTATCTGATCGAAGAACCGATGGCAGCGGCAATCGGTGCCGGCATGCCGGTTGATGAACCCCAGGGTTCGATGGTGCTGGATATCGGTGGTGGTACCTCCGAAGTGGCGGTCATGTCGTTAAACGGTATTGTGTATTCGGCTTCTGTGCGTATCGGCGGTGACCGATTTGATGAGGCCATTACCAATTACGTAAGACGCAACTACGGCATTCTGATCGGTGAGGCGACTGCAGAGAAAATCAAGATGGAGATTGCCGCGGCCTATCCTGGCGAAGACCTGCTGGAACTGGAAGTCAAGGGACGCAACCTGTCAGAAGGTGTGCCCAGAAGTTTCAGCCTGAACAGCAATGAGATTCTCGAGGCCCTGCAGGATGCACTGTACGGCATCGTCAGTGCGGTTAAAAATGCACTGGAACAAACCCCGCCCGAACTGGGTGCGGATATTGCCGAAAGGGGTATCGTGTTAACCGGTGGTGGCGCGCTGTTACGCGATCTGGACCGGCTGATCATGGAAGAAACCGGCTTGCCGGTGATTATTGCCGAAGATCCTTTAACCTGCGTGGCCCGCGGTGGTGGCCGGGTGCTGGAAATGATTGACGAGCATGGCTCGGATTTTCTTGCCGTTGAGTGATCGTAAACAGGGTGTTAATGGGTCCTTACGAAAATAGCCGGCCATACCTAATGCAAAACCTGATCTGCTGAGAGCAAGCGGCAGATGCAGAATATCTTTCAACAGGCCCGCGGTAATGTTCTACCGGCCTTATTCCTCATCGTTTTAAGTGTTTCGGTGATGGTGGTTGACCACCGTTACTCGCACCTGGAAAGTGTACGCGCTGGTATTTCTATTGTGATTTCCCCGCTGCGTTACCTGGTGAGCCTGCCCGCCCAGTCCGGTGCCTGGGTTTCCGAATGGTTTCGCACCCATAATCGCCTGGTTGATGAGAATCGTGAGTTGAGAAACGATGAACGCATTCTCAATGCACGGCTACAGAAAATGGAAGTACTGCTGGCCGAGAATACCCGCCTTAGAAACCTGCTGGGGTCGTCGCGTAAACTGGCCGATGACGTTATCGTGTCCGAGCTGTTGTCGGTTGACCAGAATCCCTATCGACAGTTGATTGAATTGAACAAGGGTTCGCTGGATGGCCTGTATGACGGTCAGGCGGTTATTGATGACTATGGGGTCATGGGCCAGGTAATTCACGTGACGCCAAACTCTTCCACGGTGATGCTGATTTCCGATCCGGAACATGCCATCCCCGTGCAATTTATTCGCAGCGGCCTGCGCACGGTGGCCTTTGGTAATGGCAGTACTGACCAGCTGGAAATCCGCTTTCTATCCGCCACCGCCAATATCCAGGTGGGTGATGAACTGGTGACTTCCGGGTTGGGTGGGCGCTTTCCGCCAGACTACCCGGTGGCTAGCATTGTAGAAATCAAGCAGGATAAAACCCATGGTTTTATCTCCGCCCTGGCCCGGCCCAAAGCCCGGTTGGACAGCAGTCGCGAGGTGCTGGTGATAAAACCCCGCGTCAACAAACCGGCTGTTGAACAATGATGGGGTTCAGTTTTCTGGTGATACCCTTAAGCCTGGTTTTGGGGCTGGTGCTGATGATGGCGCCTTTACCGGAGTGGGCACTGATTTATCGACCTGACTGGGTTGCCTTGATTCTGATTTACTGGAGCATGGCCATGCCAAACCGGGTGGGCTTATGGTCTGCTTTTATCACTGGGCTGTTCGTCGATGTCACCCAGGGTACCTTGCTGGGTCAGCACAGCCTCGCGCTGGTGATTATTGTCTTCATCAACCTGAATTTTCATTTACGCATCCGCGTCATGTCACTGGGTCGGCAGGCCCTTTATGTGCTGGTTTTACTTCTTATAAACCAGTTTACCGTGGTATGGATAGAGGGTGTCCTGGAACGGGAACCTCCGGTATTGGCCTTTTTTGCAGCGCCTTTTATCGGCATGGCACTGTGGCCATGGATTTTTATCGCGTTGCGCGATATACGCCGCAAGGCCCAACTTAGATAACGGGATTTTTTATGTCTTACCAGTATATTGACAGTAATCAGGCACTGCAGGAGTTTTGTCAAAAAATAGCAGGCTGCCGCTACTGTGCGCTCGATACAGAGTTTGTGCGCGAAAAAACTTATTACCCGGTACTGGCCTTGATTCAACTGGCTACTGAAACGGCTCAGGCCTGCATTGACCCTCTGGCTATCGATGACTTTTCACCCTTGGTAGGACTCTTTGAAAGCGAATCCATGTTAAAAATCCTGCATTCACCCAGCCAGGACCTTGAATTGTTTTATCAACAGTTTAATGCTTTACCCAGGCCATTGTTTGATACCCAACTGGCAGCCGCAGTACTGGGGTATGCCAACCAGATTGGTTATGCGGATCTGGTTAACCGTGTGTGTGGCGTGCAGCTGGAGAAAAAATACACCCGTGCCAACTGGAGCCGACGTCCTTTATCCAGGGGAGAGCTGGATTACGCGATGGATGATGTGCGTTATCTGATTGAGATCCATGACAGCCTGACGTCTGAACTGGAAAAACGCGGTCGCCTGGACTGGTTAAAATCGGACTTTGAGAAAATGACCGATGCGCAAAGCTATCAACTGGATATGACCGGTCTATGGCAGCGACTTAAAGGTGTGCAGCGCTTAAAAAATGCCGCTTTGAATTATGCCGACCAGCTATGTCGATGGCGCGAACAGGTTGCCATCGATAAAAATCGACCTCGTCGCTGGATCATGAAAGATGAGGATATCGTGGATATCGCGCGTTTCAAGCCTTCCTCGCATGAAGATCTGGCACAGATCGGCAACCTGAGTGCGGACTATATCAGGAAAAATGGTGATGCCATTTTACAGGTACTGCGGCGGGCTGAAAAAATAGATCCTGCTGATTACCCGCGACCGGCGGAATTCAAGAAACTGAGCAATCAGCAGCAGGCCATTGCCGATTGCCTGATGGCGTTGTCTCGTGTCATTACCGAGCACAATGAAATTGCATTGGCATCGGTCACGACCAAGAAAGAGATGGATCAATTGATAACCGGGCGGCGCGACAGCAAGTTGTGCTCGGGCTGGCGCTATGAAATGCTGGGGCAGCATTTGATCCGGTTTCTGGAGGGGGGAATGAGTTTGAGTTGTGAGGATGGGCGGATTAGGTATTAGGTTTATTCTTTTTAGTTTCTGTCTGGATTAGGATTTCACACGCCAAGGCTTTCTTTTTTCATAACAATTAATGAGTAAGCGTGCGAGTCCCTTTTTGCCAACAGCAGCAAAAAGGAACCAAAAAATGCCGCCCCGACCATGCCCTTCAACGTAAAAATGGTGTACAAATCAGGGTCGGCACAGATGCGGGTCCTACCGCAACTGTGCCTAAAACCGCATCCCTGCAGTTTCCCCCTGATTTGAACACCATTTTTTCGCGGGCCTGGAGGGGGAAGAAAAGCGTACTTCAAAGACCGGGATTTTAAATGCCCTTATGGAGTGCCGGAAATGGATGGGTTTTGTGAGGTCAGCGGACAGGGATGTCCGCTGAGGATCGTCGAGCAGGAGCGAGTTGATCTGTGCCTTGCAAAATGTATTCATTTCCGGGGAGCCGTAGGCCACTTAATGCGGGCGAGCAATTTTTGGGTACTTTTTCTTGCTTGAAAAAGTACCTCGCACGCGTACTCCACAGTTACTATGAAACAAGGAAAACTATTGCGTGTGAAACCTTACTCAGTGAGAAGCTATTTCCACAAAAGAAAGGCTTGGGTTGCGAACCTCAAATCCGGCCAGATGCTAAATTCACCGTGGATTCCAGCCGATGCCGGAATTATGAATATTAGCCCAGAGAACCAACGATAGCCAACAACACGCCCGCTGCAACCGCAGAGCCAATAACCCCCGCCACATTCGGCCCCATCGCATGCATCAACAGGAAGTTCTGCGGATTGGCTTCCATACCGACCTTGTTGGCGACTCGTGCTGCCATGGGTACGGCAGAGACACCGGCAGCGCCAATCAGGGGGTTGACCTCGCCTTTGGTGACCCGGTACATGATCTTGCCCATCAACACACCGGCCGCAGTGCCTATGGAGAAAGCGAAGATACCGAGCGTCAGGATACCAAGAGTCTCGCCGGAGAGAAACTTGTCGGCGGACAGCTTGGAGCCGACCGACAGGCCGAGAAAAATGGTCACGATGTTGATCAGTTCGTTCTGAGCGGTATTGCTCAGGCGCTCGACCACACCGGATTCCTTCAGCAGGTTACCAAAACATAACATGCCCACCAGCGGGGTGGCGGCCGGTAACAATAAAATGGTGACGAATAACAGCATCAGCGGGAAGATGATTTTTTCTGCCCTGGAAACATGGCGCAGCTGTTTCATACTGGTCTGGCGCTCTTTTTCCGTGGTCAACAGCTTCATGATGGGGGGCTGGATCAGGGGCACTAATGCCATGTAGCTGTAGGCCGCGACCGCTATCGCACCGAGTAGGTCCGGGGCCAGGCGCGAGGCAAGGAAAATCGC
>JANTFY010000174.1 GCA_024763185.1 Gammaproteobacteria bacterium
TTGCGCCATTTACGATACAGGTTGCGATCATAAAAGATACCTGCCGCAATATTCCAGCGCGGGTTTTCCAGCACCAGGTAGCTGGGATTTTCACCTTTAATTTCATCAAATGTGGTCGGCAGAATCTGCATAATGCCCTTCGCCCCCACCGGGCTGACGGCTTTGGAATCCAGGTTTGATTCAGCAATACCTTGTGATTTAAACCAGCGCCATTCAAAATGTGGGCCGAAGTAACGTTTTGAATATTTTTTGAAATAGCGATCATACTTGTCGGTCCATTTGTCACTGTCAAGCTGGCGCGCCTGTACCGGAGCGCTCGCCAGATTGAACAAAAACAGGACGAAAAACAATCGCTTACAACCACACATGATTCGAGTATAACGTGATATTGAGTTCCAGCACCAATGGATGAGTTATTTTTTTACAGCTCTAAGATTGTCTGGATGTTGATGGCACCAGACAACCTGTTTGTTATTTTACTGGTAACCAGCTTGTTATTGCTGTTATTCAGGCAAACCCGCAAGGGCCTGGCTTTACTTACCCTGTTAACTCTCAGCCTTTTATTGCTCAGTGTTTTTCCCATCGGCAGCTGGCTGCTTTACCCCCTGGAAAGTCGCTTTCAAAGTAACCCGTCTTTACCCGATCAGGTGGATGGCATTATCGTGCTGGGTGGTTCGGTTTTACCCCAGGGCAGCCAGGACTGGAATCAATTGCAAACCAACTTTGCCCATGAAAGACTGAGCAGTTTTATCCAACTGGCAAAACGCTACCCGGATGCGCGCTTATTATTTACCGGTGGCAATGCCAGCCTCAATCGTAAACGGCCCAGCGAAGCCAACTGGGTCAAACCCTATCTCATTCAATCGGGCATAACAGAAGATCGTCTGATACTGGAAAACAAGGCACGCAATACGGCCGAAAACGTCACCTTGTCTAAAAAACTGCTGGACCCCCAACCCGGGCAACAATGGATATTAATCACCACGGCCTTTCACATGCCGCGCTCGGTGGGTATTTTTTGCCAACAGGGCTGGCCGGTTATGGCTTACCCGGTGGATTATCAAACCGTGCCCAGCGAGATGTACCGGATGCATTTCAATTTACTGGAACATGCCCGCAACCTGGCATTGGCGGCGCGTGAATGGGCTGGTCTGCTGGCCTACTATCTGACTGCTAAAACCGGGCAGCTGCTACCCACTGATTGCCGACCTTAAATCATTCAAACATGCCGGTCTGGATCATCACCAGGGTACAGGCTTCCAGGGTATCAATGTCGTGAGATTGGTAGAATTCAATCAACTGGCTGGATTCGGTACCGGGATTGAAAATTATCCGGCGTGGATTGATTGCCAATATATCCTGCTTGATCGGTTCATGACGCTGCGCATTGAGGTACAGGGTGATGGTATCGACCGGCTGAGTTATCTCTTTCACCGATGTGTATCCGGGCACATCGAGAATGGTGCGCCCGTTGCCCGATACCGGGAACACTCTGTGCCCCTGCTCCATCAGCATGACCTGAGCCTTGTAGGAATAACGCTGCGGTTTATGACTGGCACCTATAATGGCGACGCTTAAAGCCACTATCACCCCCCTGTAAACGATTTGAAATCAGCAGGTGAAGTGTATTCAAACATTTCCTTGCCATCGTTGTCGAGCATGATGCGCACACCCAGTTGCGGATAAAGCCACAGTTCTGTCGTTTCATCCACAGCCTGACGCGTTGCAGGTTCACCAAAACGCGACTTCAAATAATCGCTATCCATGCCCGAATAGGAAGGGATATAGGTCAGCGACTTGATTTTACGTACTCCCTGCTCCATCTGTTTATCATCATGCAGGGTCCACTTATAGCTACCATCTTCAGTCTTAACCCGCTTGACACTGTGCTCTGCCAGTTTTTCAAGCTCTTGCTGAGAGGCATCCAGGTTGGCAATCAGGCGAGCCGAAAATGGTCCCATCGCCAACTTACCGAAATAGGCCTCAAGGTTATAGAGTCCCTCACTGTTTTGAAACAAAGCGATGCCATCCAGTTGACCAAACTGCTGACGTGCCTGTTCCAGGCTTGTTTTATTTAACACCACCCCGAATACTTCGCTGTGGCGGGCATCGTGAATCGTCACATGCCAGGGCATGTCCGCGGCTTCTTCCGGCGCTTTTTTCATGGTGGAATAAAACAGCAGCAAGGACAAGACCGTGAGCAGGGCGATAATTTTAAGTGCGAGTTTCATGATTTCTTGATCGAGTCGTTAATAATTCGTATTTTAACCCGATTAGGTTGATCGCGTGTACGGATGCTTTAAAAAGCCAGCGAGATATCCTTGTGCCGCGCCAGGCAAGCGGCTATTGATTCCGCCTGCTGCTCCTGCAGGCGACCCTGCAGCCTGAGCCCAATATTGTTTTTGATGACCGCGTTAAATTCGCTAAAGGCAGGCAGGGCTTCCTGTCGGGCCCGCGAACGCCAGCTTATTTCTGACTGCAACAAGGCAAGCGCCTGGCCCAATTCAACCTCGGCCTCGTTGCGGTCACCCGTTTTTTTCAAAATCCTGCGCGCTTTCGACAACGCGGATTTCGCAACATGGACATTGACCAGGTTCGACAACGCGGTTTCCATCAACTTGATACTTTGCATCGCTACCTCTATCGATTGCTCCTGCATCTGTGAAGACAGTTTCTCAATTTGCGGCAACAGCTTTTGCAATGCGTCGACACTTTCCATCATCAACAGCATTTGCTGAATGCCGCGGTAACTGTCATCCACATGATTGCGGTAGGCATACCTGGCCCGTTTTTCCTGGTTGCTCAAAGTTAAATACTGTTGGCGTAACGAATCCCATTGCTCAGGAATTTGTTTGTCAAGCTGCGACTGTTCCTGTTTCAGTGCATCGATGCGCGCGTTCAGCTTATCAACCTTGTCCGTATCCGGCTGGCCCGAATAACGGTTACGCTGAATGGCCTGCTCAAGATCCTTAATCTCGCCCTGCAGGTCTCGAATGGATGCCTCAATCTGTCGGGTTTGCCGATGCACGGGCTCATACCCAGGCACAAAGCTATCAAGTTCCGAGCGCGCACTTTTAACCAGGGCCACCCGCTCAAAAACCTGTTCCATACCCTGCAGACTGTCTGAAAATTGCTGGCGGTAGGTTTCAGGAAAATAACTGACATCCTGTGTTTTGATGCTTGCCAAGGCGGTTTTGATCTTTTCCTTGTTGGACTGATAATGACTGAAAACCATGTCTTCCAGGCATAACTGCAGACGCGGATTATTAGGCGGCGGAGCCGTCTCCGAGGTCAGGTAAGTACGATTCGGCAGATAATTGATCAGGGTCGGATAAGCCCCGGCAATGATCAAACCAACGATCTGAAGCGCGATAAAAGCGGCCGCCCCTTTGTAGATATGCAGGGTTTTCACAATCGCGGGCGCCACCCCTCTTAAATAAAAAAGTGAAAAACCAAAAGGCGGTGTCAGAAACGAGGTTTGTATATTCATGCCCACCATGACACCAAGCCAGACCGCGGTTACATTGGCCGAAGGATCCATCAGTAAGATGGGTGCCACAATCGGCACTACCACCACCGAGATCTCGATGAAATCGAGGAAAAAACCCAGCAGGAAAATGACCAGCATGACGACAACAAACTGCATCCAGAACCCGCCCGGCAGGCCCGTCAGGAAATCCTTGACCAGTTCCTCACCGCCAAAAGCGCGAAATGCAGAAGTCAGCATCGCGGCACCCAGCAATATAATGAACACCATCGTCGTGGTTTTGGCGGTATCCAGCATCACCTCATTGAGAATGTTATTGATTTTATAGGCACGCCAGATTGCCCAGCCCACCGCAAACAGCAAAAGCAAAACCATCACCGTGGCCAAATAAATACCCAACTGGTCATGATCCGTTTTGACATTCTTGATATTCAGGTCGAAGTTATGCAGCAACAGCGCCAACAGCAACACCGCAGTAATGGCTATCAATGCCGGGTAAAAAGAAAATCTCTGTCCCTGCGTCAAGCGGTAACTGCCCATCAGTAATGCGCCGATAGCACCAATGGCTCCGGCCTGGTTTACCGTGGCCACACCCAGGATAATGGAGCCGAGCACGATAAAAATCAGTATCAGCGGCGGCAGCAGCGCGAGCAGGGATTGATACACAAATTGACGATCAAAGGCACCCTCATGTTCTACCGGCGGCGCCTTTTTGGGGTCGATCAGCGCCGTCACAAAAATATAAACCATGTACAAGCCAACCAGGATCAGCCCCGGTATGAAGGCGCCCATGAACATATCACCGGCACTGGCGGAGACCACATCGAAATCCGCCGGCATGGAATACTCTCCGGTAATTTCGCGATACTCCGCTTTACGCATGGTATTTGCCTGGTCGGCCGCACTGGATAGCTGGTCAGCAAGAATGATCAGCACGATGGAAGGCGGGATAATCTGCCCCAGGGTACCGGATGCGCAGATGGTGCCGCAGGCCAGCGGTTTTGAATAGTTGTTATGCAACATCGCCGGCAGTGAAATCAACCCCATGGCAATCACGGTGGCCCCGACTATGCCCGTGGTAGCCGCCAGCAGGGCACCCACAAACACAACCGAAATACCCAGACCACCCGGCACCGGCCCAAACAATCGGGCCATAGCCACCAGCAGGTCTTCTGCCACTCGAGAACGCTGCAACATGATGCCCATAAAAACAAATAACGGGATGGCAATCAGGGTATCGCGTTCGACTACCCAGTACAGACTGCGGAAATTGGTCACCCCGGCGCTGAGCCATTGATTCGGCCCGCCATGCGTAAAGAAGGCATCGGTATCACCGACAAACAGGTAACCACACAGTGCCGCAATCGCAATGGTAAGAATGGCCGAGCCCGGCAGTGCAAAAGCCACCGGAAAACCGGAAGATAAAGCAGCCACCATCAACAGGAACAACAGCAGTAAAAAATAGATTTCCATGACCGGCTCTAGGGCTCCCTGTCAAGCGATGGCGAATCGGTGGCACAGATTATATTGTGTTCCTGTGGTGCCGAATCCTGCTCGGGCGAGGGATCGGTCAGTTCAGCCAGGCTGGCCAGTACGTAACTGACAAACTGGATAATCATGGTTACCGCGAACACCACCAGGAAACCGGCCATCAGGTACTTGACATACATGCCGTACCCGCTTTGAGAAATCTCGAAACTGAGTAACGGACTGTTAATACTATGCCCCCGGCCGCCCATGCCCTGCATCAAAATAACCCAGCATAAAGGAATACCGAGCAATACACTGCCGATGATATTGGACCAGGCTTTCTTCACCCGGCTGAAACCCGCATACAACACATCGACCCGCACATGGCCTTCGTGGAACAGGGTGTAGGCACTGGCAAACAGAAACAGGGCCGCATACCA
>JANTFY010000175.1 GCA_024763185.1 Gammaproteobacteria bacterium
TGCTCATGTACATCCGCCAGCCACATCAGGTTGCCGCCCTGGTTGACATAGTCGATGATCATGTTGAGCTCACCTGACAATAATTCGGTCGCACTGTCGGCGATGACCAGCACATCGGTATTGTCAGGAATGCCGGTGTTTTGCAGCAGGTTGCTGGTTTCAATATGAAAGCCTTTCTGACTCAGGCGCGCGGCAAACAGTTGCAGGTCATGATTGGCTTCGCCGTAGGGATCACGTTCACCATGTCCCTGCAGAAAAACGATCCAGCGGTCACCCTGTCGCAGCAGGCGCGCGATAGCATTGGTAATCTCGGATTCGGTGATGCGGGTCAGGTTTTCACTGCGCCCGTCCAGCTCGATGACAACCTCGCCATCGCGTTGAATGGAATACTCGCGCAGCAGGTCGGGTACCAGGTCCGGGTTGAGCGTTGCGTATTCAACCAGCGGCTGGCTGTCCTGATAGCGTAGCAGAAGGGTATCCAGGCTTTCTTTGAGTTCATTGACCGGCGAGATAAAAGCGGTGATTTTCACGGGCCTGTCGATAGCTTTCAACAGGCGCTCGGTGGCTGGCGACAAGCTGTTGCGTTGATTGGCGGTGAGGTCAAAGGAAAACGTATAACGCGTCGAAAACCAGGCCAGCACAGTTATAAGCGCGACAAAAAAAATGATAAACAGGCTGGACTGGATTTTTAGTTGCAAGCGGGTTTTTTTATTGATTTGCATATCTGCCGGGCTCTCAATGTTGCAGGCGATCGCCATCCAGCTGGCGGATGGTCAGGCCGAGAAATAAAAGCATGATCAGCAGGTAGTAACTGACATCGGAGGATTTGAAAACACCTTCCAGCAGTGGCTGATGGTGTTTCAGTAACGACAGGTAACTGATCACACCCTGGCTGCCACCCAGGCTGTCGCTGACCCAGTCGATGATCCATAACATCAATAAAGCGCCAAAGGTACTTACTGCGGCAATGGTCTGGTTTTCGGTCAGGCTGGACAGGTACAGGCCAATGGCGGCAAAACTGCCCAGCAGTAACAGCATGGCGATGTAGATCGACGACAATTTACCCATATCCAGTTCGGTGCCGAGTAGTAACGACAAGGGCATCAGCATCAACAGGCTGGTGAGGATGATGATGAAAAACAGCAGGCCGACAAACTTGCCCAGCACCAGTTGAGTGATGGAAATGGGTGCGGAAAACAACAGGTTGATGGTTTTATTCTTTTTTTCTTCTGCCAGTGAGCGCATCGTTACCAGCGGCATGATCATCAACAGGATGATGGCGGCCAGAGAGAACATCGGTGCAACGATAATGTCAGTGACACCTGGCGTGTTTTCCAGTTGCAGGAGTTGTGGTTGTAAAACATAAAAACTCTCGATTTGGGCCAGGAACATGTAGCCGAGTATGGCCTGAATAACGGCCAGAATGACCCAGGCCAGCGGAGACAGGAACATGCTGGTGATTTCACGTTTGGCAATGGTAAAAATCATGTGGCGTCAGCCTCCACGGGTTTGTTCGTGACATCATCGGCGGTGGTCAGTTCAACAAAGATTTCTTCCAGTGAGGTATTGTCCGGAATCAGTTCGAACAGGCGCCAGTCTTTTTCAACCGAGGTTTTAACCAGCTTCTGGGCGAAGTCATCCTGTTCAAACTGAATCTGGAAACGCTGCGGGTCGACCACGTTCACGGCCTTCACGCCGCTCAAATCGGCCAGTGCCTGTTGCCCAGGCGGCTGTTTGAAAGCCACGGTCAGGTGATTGCCTTTGCCACGCTGATTGAGTTCATCAATACTGGCGTTATAGATCAGGTCGCCGCGACGGATGATCTGTACCCGGTCACAGGTGGCCTGTACCTCGGGCAGTATATGGGTGGATAAAATAACACTGCGTTCCTGGCCCAGTGATTTGATCAGGCTACGGATCTCGCGAATCTGGATGGGATCGAGTCCCACTGTGGGTTCGTCCAGGATGACCACCGGCGGTTGGTGAATAATCGCCTGCGCAAGGCCAACGCGTTGTTGAAAGCCCTTGGACAGATTGCCAATGAGTCGACTGCTGACATCCTGCAGGCCGCAGTGCTGCTTGGCTTCATCCAGGGCCGCTTTCACCTGGTTACCCGCAATGCGGTGCAGTCGCGCGCAATAACCCAGGTATTCATCCACCGTCAATTCACGGTAAACCGGTGGATTCTCAGGCAGGTAGCCAAGACAGGACTTGGCCTGTATCGGTTCATCGATAAGGTCATAACCGTTGATCGTGATCTGCCCGGCCGTAGCCGCGAGGCTGCCGGTGATCATCTGCATGGTGGTTGATTTGCCGGCGCCGTTTGGGCCGAGAAAACCAAGCACCTCGCCCCTGTTCAGCTTGAAGCTGACCTGGTTAACGGCCACCGTATCACCATACAGGCGTGACAGGTTTTCGACCTGGACCAAAGGCTGGTGGTGCGCTATCGAGTCAGTGGCTGTTTCCATTTTGATGGGAGATGGTAAAAAATCGTTGAATTTTACTGGGTCTTATTTAGGAATAAAAGCCGACTTAACGCACAAAAATGCCGGGCATAAAAAAACCGGCAAAAGCCGGTTTTTTCTAAAGTTCAGGAGCCGGATTATTTAATCTTGGCTTCCTTGTAATCCACGTGTTTGCGTACAACCGGATCGTATTTCTTCATCACCAGCTTGTCCGGAGTGGTTTTCTTGTTTTTGTCGGTTGTGTAGTAATGACCGGTACCGGCAGAAGAAACCAGCTTGATTTTATCTCTCATACGTCACCTATACCTTTTCGCCACGTTTGCGCATATCGGCCAGTACCGCTTCAATGCCATTTTTATCGATAATTCTCATGCCCTTGGTAGAAACACGCAGTTTGACCCAGCGGTTCTCGGATTCCACCCAGAATTTGTGCGTATGCAGGTTAGGCAAGAAGCGACGACGCGTCTTGTTATGAGCATGAGATACATTGTTTCCAGTAACAGGTTTTTTACCCGTAACTTGACATATCCGGGACATGATTAACTCCGATTGTTGACCAGATTGCGTAAGGGCGCGCACTCTACCAGAACAAAAGCTCATATTCAAGCGCTTAATAAGGCTTAAATCCGCTAACAAATCAGGGATGAATTCTAAACCGATAATGCTGATAATAAGGTCTTATAACAAGAACATGGTTGAGTGCATGGATATAGTTTTTATCAGAGACCTGCAGGTTGAAACCGTCATCGGCATTTATGACTGGGAACGCAAGATCCGCCAGGTGATCAGTATCGACCTGGATATGGCCACCGATATCAAAAAGGCGGCGCGTTCCGACCAAATTGAGGATACCTTGAATTACAAGGCCGTCGCCAAGCGCCTGATAGCGTTTATTGAAAAAAGTGAATTCCAGCTGGTGGAAACCCTGGCCGAAAAGATCTGTGACATCGTGATGAGTGAATTTGATGTGCCCTGGGTCAGCCTGATCCTGAATAAACCGGGCGCGGTCAGTGGTTCCAGATCGGTGGGCGTTAAAATCGAACGTGGCAGCAAACCCTGATCATGGCCCTTGTCAGTGTCAGTATCGGCAGCAATATCAACCGCGAGTTTAATATCCGCAGGGCCGTGCAGGCGCTGCACGAGTACTATGATCCGATCGCGATTTCGCCGGTTTATGAAACGGCTGCGGTGGGATTCGAGGGTGAAGACTTTCTTAACCTGGCGGTGAGCTTTGAATCTGATCAGTCGGTAGAGGCCATTGCTGCCAGTCTGAAGGCTATAGAAGACCGCATCGGGCGGGACCGCAGCCAGCCAAAATTTTCAGCGCGGACCATTGACCTGGACCTGCTGACCTATGATGACCAGGTGCTGGATGAAGGGGATATCCAGATACCCCGGCACGAAATCCTGAAAAATGCCTTTGTGTTGAAGCCGTTGAGCGATATCCATGGAGACCGGTTGCACCCGCTGGAACACAAAACCTATCGCCAGTTATGGCTTGAAATGAAACCGGATGCCGCTAGAATCAAGCGTATAACGCTCGACTTATAATCATTGTATATATTTCTGCCCCGGCAACTTTGCTTTGGATGTAGCCGGCTAAAAAATAAAAAACCCGTTGTTTCTCAACTAGAATAATAAAAAAACGCCGTGCCTTAACTATGAGCTACAACAATCAAACTCATTGGGATCTGCTCACCACGCTGATGGAGGAAGGGTTTTATGTACTGCAGGATCACTGCTTTGTTTACATGAACCCGGCCTTGGAAAAATTGCTGGGTATTGAACCCTCACAGCTTGTAGGTCAACGCTTTGAACAAATTGTTGCCCCGGATCAACGCGACAGGGCCCTGAAAAACTACGAGAATCGTCTGCAGGGCCTGCCTTCACCCGTGCATTATGAAATCACCCTGCAACGCCTGGATAACGGTGACCCGATTGAAGTCTGGCTGGAAGTTAAAAAAGTAGAGGAAGATGGCCGTATTATTATCGCCGGAACCATCCGCGACATAGGCTCTTTTAAAAACCTGAAAAAGGAGCTGGAACAGACCAAATCCCAATTACACAGTATTCTCGAAAATACCCCGGACACCCTTTATCAAACCGATATGCAAGGTTTTGTGACCCTGATATCCGGTAATGTTGAGGCCCTGCTAGGATATACAAAGCAGGAAATGATGGGATCCCGCCTGGCCGACTATTACTGGTCTCCCGAAGAACGGGAAAAGGTCGTGCAAGCCATTGTGGACAACGATGGTGTCATCACCAATGTGGAAGCCATTCTGCGGCGCAAGGACGGTGAGCCGGTGTGGATTTCAACCAATGCCTATGTAAAAAAAGATGACGGCGGTAACCCGCTCAGCATTGAAGGACTGGCACGGGATATCACGCTGCAAAAAGAGATGGAACAAAAGCTGGAAAGGCTGGCGCTCACCGATAGTCTGACCAACCTGCCTAATCGACGAGCCCTGATGGATGAGTTGCACGGGCATTTTACCGAGGCCCAAACTTCGGGCAAGGCATTAAGCGTGATCTATTTCGATATCAATGACTTCAAAAAAATCAATGACGGTCACGGTCACCTGGCCGGTGACAACGTTTTGCGCCATATTGCATTAACGCTGAGATCACATGCGTCTCAAAGGAAAATGTTCGGACGCCTGTCCGGGGATGAATTTTTATTTATCCTGCCCGGGTTTAGCGCTGACAAAACGGTTAAGTTTGTGCAGACGATACTGGCTGATATAAAACGCAAACCCTTGATAATGGGAGATCTGGAGATTCCGTTATCCATGGCCATAGGTATCAGCGCACTGCATCAGGCCGATAAAAATGAATTCAGTTTACTGGACAGGGCGGACAAGGGTATGTACCTGGCCAAGAAAAAGCGCATACATTACGAAGTTATTTAACCGGCCCGGCGCAA
>JANTFY010000176.1 GCA_024763185.1 Gammaproteobacteria bacterium
CCACCAGCGCGCAGCACCACCCATGGCCTGGTCTCCCGCATTTTCGTCATCCAGGATATAGATGGGCAAGACATGGCCATGACTTGCTGCCTGAAAAAGGGACGGGTTATCCGAGAGGCGTAGGTCCTGGCGGAACCAGTGAATGGCAATCTTTTTTGTCATGAGTGTTGTGCTTATTGAGGCAATTTTAATAGCCCCGGTTTGAAAACCGGCGCCTTAATAAAATGTAAATACTTCAACGCCCCCTGCAAATTGAAGTCATGAAACGGGTTTTCGCTTTAACACTCGGCCCCTTTAAGAAAGCCGGTCAGCGTTAAAAGAACCCAGAATATGCGAGTGATCTGGGAATGGCCAGCCAGCGGCTACAGATCCAGGCCAGCACGTTGATCGTCTAAAAGAGATTCAATTTTACGGGTTAATTTTTTGCTCAGTGGTTTTGTCATGCTGCTGTAGGACTCGACGACATTTCCTTGCCGGTCAACCAGGTACTTGTGAAAATTCCAGCGTGGTTTACTACCGCTGGTAGTTACCAGTGCCTGGTAAATCGGATCAGCATTCTTACCACTTACCCGGGTTTTCTCGTACATGGGAAATTTAACCGCATAGGTATTGACACAAAAATCCCGAATCTGTTGTTCTGTGCCGGGCTCCTGACTGCCAAAATCGTTGGAGGGAAATCCAACGACTACCAGGCCCTGATCGCGGTAACGCTTGTACAGGCTTTCCAAACCCTCGTACTGATCGGTAAACGCGCACTTACTTGCCGTGTTTACGATCAGCATGACTTTACCGGCGTACTGCTCGCAGATATTGTCAACCTGTCCACCGGCTAACCGTCTCTTGTTAAACGCCTGTCCCGGTTTACATAACTGAGCACTGGCTTCATTGGCAAACACAGTATTTAAAGCAGAGCCGGGCAGCAGGTAAACCATCAGCGTCAGAAATAAGCTGATAGCCATGGGGCTGATAATGTTCGATTTAATGTTCACTTTGTAACTCCTGTTTTAGAAGTGTTTGCTAAAAACCAGTGCGATCAGTACCGATTGAACCTGTCATGAATTCGAAACGGTCAATTACCACGGCATGGCCAGTGGAAGCTTTATGTTTTTATATTAAAGCATTGCCAATGCAACTGGGAATAGAAGCATCCAGGTTGTCGTTATGTTAAACAATGAAAGGTGATAAAGACGTGAATTCAAAGTGAAATTTATGTGAATAGCGGGTACCAGGTCTACCCTGCCTCCGCTTCGATGATGTGCTGATATTGTTTGCGTGAATTGCGGCCCGGCTTATTCACTCTGCACGGGCTTGCGATTATTCATTGCGCGGGGCCACGTATTTTATCCAATTCACGCTGGTAATCATCATAACTGATGGCACGGGCCTCCTCGAGGCATTCCATTTGCTGAGTGAAGGGACGCTGGTAACAGTTAAGCTCGTTGCTTTTCTGCAAACCTTCATACCACCCCCGTTGACTACAGCCAGTAGTCAGAGCTGTCATTAAAATGACATTCAGTATCCAATAGCGCTTCATGAGTTTTTCCCGTATCCCTTTTCTGTGATCAACCCGAGTTTCGCATAAAGCCTGAATAATTCAATCTCATCAATGGGTTTTTTATTATCTGCGGATGATTTGCTGTCATGCGCAACGCGCCAATACTGTACCATGTCGATACCCTGACGGGTCGTTGGTTGAATACAATCCGTTGCGGGTAATATGCATTGCCATTGACCGTCTATAATCCACTTAATCAGCCTTAAAAATACAAGTCGTCATGATAACAACTCCCCGAATCAATGCGGCCACATGCTTAATCATTTTGCTTTCATTTTTTATGGCGACTGCCTGTAACGACAGAAATGGCTTAAAAGACCTGCCCGATACACTGAAAATTGGCCTGCCCCCGCGTCAGGATGCCGAACTGGTGATGCAACGACACCGTCCCCTGTTTGACTATATCAGCGAACAACTGGGCATCTCTTACCAGATCAAGGTCGCTGACAGTTACCAGGCGTTTCTGGACGACTTTAAACATAACCGTATCGACCTGGCCAGCTTTGGCGGCGTCACTTTTTTCAGGGCCGTCAATGAAAAGGGTGCCATTCCATTGGTGGTGCGCGATAGCGAACTGCGCATGCACAGCTATTTTCTGGTACGCAGCGATGATACCGCCGAACGCATACAGGATTACCAGGGTAAACGGTTTAGCTTTGGTTCAAAACTGTCCACCTCGGGACATGCCATGCCTCGTTACTTCATGCTTCGCGAAAATATTGAGCCCGAGTCATTTTTCTCGAGTATCCATTACTCGGGCAGTCACGACAAAACAGCTTACCTGGTACGTGACGGCATCGTCGATATCGGGTCATCCAAGCAAACCATCGTCGACAAAATGTTCGAGGATGGCCGGCTAAGCCCAACACAAGTCCGTATTCTCTGGTCTACACCCCCCTTCCCTGATGATGTCTGGGCCCTGCAGCTCGGTTACAGCGAAGCTGCACAAAAACGGCTTGCCAATGCTTTTTTATCTCTCACCCCTGATGACCCTGAACAAAAGAAAATCCTCGATTCCGTTGAAGCCGGTGGCTTTTTACCGGGATCTATCAGTGACTACACTGAAATCCATGAGGTGTTCAACAGACCTGATTTTAAAAAAACAATCGTTGAATAAACGCACCATGCATAAACCGCAAATCCAGCACCCCGTCATCACCCAGGTCCGATTACTGGTCGCAAGTGCTTTGATCCTGAGCCTGACCATACTGGTGATCATGCTCAGTCTGCGCCTGATTTCAGATCGTATCGTTGACAAAAGTACCAACTACCACATGCCATCGTTGCATCATCTCAATATTCTGGCCCGCGAGATCAACTTGCTCGAAGCGCATTTCATGCACATCAAATACAATCTGCCAGTAAATCCCAGCACCCTGCCCCAGGTAGGTTACCTGATTGATCGCCACCTGAAAGCCTTGTTGAAGATACAGGATGAAGCAGGAAACCAGGATTTTCACAACCGGGTCATGTCTCTTGAGCAAAAAACTCTTCCCCTTTTGAAACCGCTACTGGCTAACAACAGCGGCTATTTCCAGCACGAGAATACGCAAAACCTGCTGAACTCCATCAACTTAATACTGCATCAGTTGTTGCGCCTGCACCAGAAAGAAAATGCCCAGCTGATTGAAAAACATAACGTCAATACCCGCGAGGATATCGTTAAGATTCTGGCGTCACTGGGCATCGTATTAATCATCGGCGTCGTATTTACTTTAAAAATCCTGCGTTCAATCAGAAAAATTCTGCAACAACAAAAAGAGACTGAAAACCAGTTAAGAGAGCTGAATGAAAACCTGGAAAGCCGGGTCAAGGAGCGCACCCATGCGCTGGAGACGAGTAACCGGGAATTGGAGGCCTACAGCTATTCAATCGCCCATGACCTGCGCACGCCTCTGCGCAGCATCGTCAGCTTCAGCCAACTGGTAAAACAGGATGCGGCTGAAAAACTTAATGAAGAGGAATCGTCCAACCTGCAACGTGTTATCAGGGCCGGACAGCACATGGCCGAGCTGATTGATGACATCCTGGCGCTGGGCCGGGTCAGTCGGCTCAAGTTCAGCAGAAAGGAACTGGATCTCAGCGCCATGGCCGAACAGGTGATCAAGCAACTGCAACAGGCAGAGCCCGACCGCTCGATAACGGTTGATATTGAACCCGGGCTAAATGTTCAAGGAGACCCGCAACTGGTCGAGCAATTACTGACCAACCTGCTGGGCAATGCCTGGAAATATACCCGGCTGCAAAGCCAGGCGCATATAGAATTTAAACGTTCAGAAGAGCAAGCGGAATCCGTTTTCGTGGTCCGTGATAATGGCGTGGGCTTTGATCCAAAATATGCCGGGCAGCTGTTCAAACCGTTCCATCGCCTGCACCAGAGAAAAGATTTTGATGGCTCCGGTATCGGCCTGGCAACCGTGCAACGTATCATTCAACGTCACGGCGGACGTATCTGGGCCAAGGCTGAACCCGGCAAAGGTGCTGAATTTTTTTTTACGTTCCACGCCTGACGGCTAGGAGCCGTAGCGGACTGAAGTCACCTCCAACAGATTAACACTGTCCAAACCAGCAAAAGACCGCTTATCGAATCTTGATCTAATCCTTAACCATCAACAGACCACGGGCGTTTCAAGGCCCGTCAATTCATTAGAAGCTTAATATTTTTGCTTAATCTCGGTCTGAAAAAAAGTGGTTTCTGATGTAGGATTTATTTTCATGCTTACTTCCTGAATGGATTACCAGTCTAAATGTCTACGCAAAAAGATTCCCAGAAAATTCTCGAGCAGGTTATCCGCATGATTGAAAAGGGGCGCCTGGTGGAAAAAGTCTCTGCCCAACAGGCCGGATCACAAAAGGTCGTGGTAGAGCAACTGGCACATCGACAACAGTTAACTCGATTGGACAAGGTTTTATCCTCACTGCACGTGGCAGACCTGGCGAACGTCATGGAAAATCTTTCACCCGATGACCGCATGATGATCTGGGCTTTACAGGCACCAAAACGTGGTGGTCTTCTACTATTGGAGTTATCCGATAGCGTGGCCGAACAGGTGATGCAATCCAGTGATAACCAGACCTTGACGAACGTGCTGCAACAACTAGACGCAGATGACCTGGGATACCTCAGTGATTTGATACCGGAAGACTTGCTTGAGGCCCGGCGCAGTGAACTATCCCATGCCGACAAGGATTGGTTCAATCGCTCGTTACAATACGAAAAAAATTCCGTGGGCGGGCTGATGGACATGGACATGGTATTGATCCATGACAATTCCCGGCTTGAACAGGTGCTGCAAGACCTGCGTCAATACAAAAGCCTGTCTCCGCAGATCGACAAATTGTTCGTTATCGATGCCCGGGGCACGCTGGTTGGCGTGCTTTTCTGGCACAACCTGGTGATTAACGAACCTGATCAACGGGTCAAGGAGGTCATGTCGCGCGAGGTGGTCCGCTTCCAACCTACCGATAGCGCCACAGAGGCAGCCCGCGCTTTTGAGCGATACGATCTGGTTTCTGCTCCGGTAGTTAATCAACGTGGCCGCCCGTTGGGACGACTGGCAGTCGAAGAAGTCATGGATTTCGTACGTGATGATATGGGTGACGATGTATTGAACGCGGCAGGTTTACAGGGCCAGGAGGATTTGTTTGCCTCGATATGGAAAAGTGCGCAAAACCGCTGGTTGTGGCTATCCCTGAGTCTGTTAACGGCTTTCCTGGCATCGAGAGTCATCGGATTATTTGAGGATACCATAGCCCGCTATGTGGCCCTGGCTGCCCTGATGCCCATCGTTGCCGCCATTGG
>JANTFY010000177.1 GCA_024763185.1 Gammaproteobacteria bacterium
GGCTTCTGCCCACAATTACAACAGACCGCCATCGCTTTGGCGCAACTGGATGTACTGGTCAGTTTTGCACACTGTGCCGAAACCTATAACTGGTCCCAGCCGCAACTCACCTCTGAAAACACACTGCAGATCACGGCCGGACGCCACCCGGTGGTGGAACGGGTTCAATCCGAACCGTTTATTGCCAACGATGTGTGTTTTGATAATGACACACGCGTACTGATGATCACCGGCCCCAACATGGGCGGCAAATCCACCTACATGCGCCAGACCGCGTTAATCGTCATCCTCGCCTGCATGGGCAGTTATATACCGGCCCAGTCGGCCCTGATCGGACCCATTGACCAGGTTTTTACCCGCATTGGCGCCAGTGATGACCTGTCCAGCGGACGTTCAACCTTTATGGTAGAGATGACCGAGGCCGCCAACATCCTCAACAATGCCAGCGCCAACAGCCTGGTTTTGATGGATGAAATCGGTCGGGGTACCAGTACCTTCGATGGCCTGTCGCTGGCTTGGGCCTGCGCACGCGAACTGGCCGAACAAACCCGCGCCATGACCCTGTTTGCCACCCATTATTTTGAATTGACGCAACTGTCAGAACTGAATGACGCCCTGGTCAACGTGCACCTGGATGCCATCGAACATGGCGACAAGATCGTGTTCATGCACCAGGTTAAACCCGGCCCGGCCAGCCAGAGTTACGGCCTGCAGGTGGCGCGCCTGGCCGGCATCCCCGAACCGATTATTCAACAGGCCAGGCAAAAACTGCTGGAACTGGAACAACAGAACCTGCAACAACACCCGCAGTTTGATCTATTCAGCAACCCGCAGCCCCCCACCATGGAACAGACGCCGCACCCGGTCATCACTGAACTGAATGAACTGGATATCGATAACTTGTCACCCAGACAGGCCCAGGAATACCTGTACAGCCTGAAGGACAAGCTGTAATGCAACCGCCGATTGAATGCCACCTGCCGGTGATCTATGGTCAGCAAACTGCCTTCGAACTGCTGCAACACAATACCGAACTTACGCCTGAAAACCTTTCGCTGTGTTTTGAACACGGGGCCGTGTGGCTGGAAACGGCGGGCAAACCGAGGCGTCTTTATGACAAGACCTGCCAGTTAAAACGTGGGCATAAGCTGCATCTGTATTGTAACGAAAGCACGCTGACACCCTGCCCGTACCAGGCGACATTAATTGAGGATATGGGCAGCTTCAGCATCTGGTGCAAACCCGGCGGCATGTTAAGCCAGGGCAGCAAGTGGGGAGACCACTGGACCATCCAGCGCTGGATAGAACAACATGCCTTGCACGATAGAAAATGCCTGATCACCCATCGACTGGACCGTTTTACCGAAGGCCTGATGATAATCGCGCATGAAGAAGCCATTAACCGCCAGTTTCACCGCATGTTTGAACAGCATCGTATTGAAAAGACCTACCGGGCTATCGTATCCGGCCAGATCGCATCGGAAACCCCCATCATTGCAAGCACCCCGGTTCAGGGTAAACCTGCAAAATCCGTGCTGCGGGTCATTGAATACAGTAACAGCCTTGACCAGACCCTGGTGGAAATCCAACCCAAAAGCGGGCGTAAACACCAGATTCGCATACACCTGGCGGAACTCGGACACCCCGTGCTAAACGACCGGCAGTACGGCCGGGAACCCTTTACCGGCGACCTGAAGCTGCAGGCCAGCAAGCTCGCGTTCAAACACCCGCTTGAACAAACAGCCCTGTCATTCTCGATGTTGGATAGTGACCTGCTTCGCTTATAATAATTTTCTGTTTTAAACCCTCACAACCAGGAGATAGTGATGACTTACGTGGTACTTGAAAACTGCATTAAATGTAAATACACCGATTGTGTGGATGTCTGTCCGGTGGACTGTTTCCATGAAGGTCCCAATTTCCTGGTCATTGACCCGGACGAATGCATTGACTGCACCCTGTGCGAACCCGAATGTCCGGCCGAAGCAATTGTTTCAGAAGACGATTTACCACCCGATCAGGAACTGTTCCTTGAGTTAAACGCGGAATTGTCCCAGCAGTGGCCCGTTATCAGTGTACGTAAAGATCCTCTGCCAGACGCCGAGGAATGGGATGGCAAACCCGATAAACTGCAATACCTGGAACGTTAAGCTGAAAAAACTGTATAACCTGCTATAAGCTAAGGGAATTGATATATTAACAGGATGATGATGGCAACAATTTTAATCGTGGATGATATGCGCAGCATGCGTGACCTGGTTAAATCAGTACTGGAAAAAAGAGGCCACACCGTGGTCACCCAGGATGATGGAGTCCCGGCACTGGCTTACGCCGAAAACAACAACGTCGACCTGGTCATTTCTGATATCAACATGCCTGTCATGAATGGCATCACCCTGGTTGAATCGCTGAGGAAAATTGCCGGATATGTTAAAACGCCCATCCTGATGTTAACCACCGAAGATGCCCAGGATAAAAAGAATCAGGCACGGGCGGCAGGTGCCAATGGATGGATCCAGAAGCCGTTTAATCCCGAGCGACTGGAAAAAGCGGTCAACAAGACGCTCGGTTTATAATGCGTTCTCGGTACCAAAACCTATCAGGTACTGACTTAGAGATAATCCATATTTCACAGAACTGTTTTTTTCGAATTATTACTCTAATCTCCCCAAGCGACCTATAACTGTCCGGAAGGGGTTTTCACACGCCAAACCTTTCCTTTTTTCATAGTTACTAACGAGTAAGCGTGCGAGGCACTTTTTCAGGCAAGAAAAAGTACCCAAAAATTGCTCGCCAGCATGGAGGGGCCTACGGCTTCCCGCAAATAGATGCATTTTGCAAGGCACGGATCAACTCGCTCCTGCTCGACGATCCTCAGCGGACTTCCCTGTCCGCAGACCTTACAAAATCCATCAATTTCCGGCACTCCATAAGGGCATTAAAAACCCCGGTCGTTGAAAGCGTGTTTTTCTTCCCCTCTCCAGGCCCGCGGAAAAATAGCGTTCAAATCAGGGGAAAACCGCAGGGATGCGGTTTTAGGCACAGCGCGGTTGGACCCGCATCTGTGCCGACCCTGATTTGGGCACTATTTTTACGGTGAAGGGCATGGTCGAGGCGGCATTTTTTGGTTCCTTTTTGCTGCTGTTGGCAAAAAGGGACTCGCACGCGTACTCGTTAGTAACTATGAAAAAAGGAAAGATTTGGCGTGTGAAAACTTTTTCCTGGCAGTTTATTAATATCGTGGAAAGATCGCAGCGCTATCGCTCGTGATGACAGATGAAGAAAAAACTCAGGTTTGTGCAAAAAAATCGCCAATCACCGGTGCAAAATGATCCCGATCCACCAGGAAGGCATCATGCCCATTGATGGAATCAATGGATACAAACTCGACATTACGCCCGGCCTTTATCAAACCCTCGGCAATTTCCTTTTGCTGTTCAATCGGAAACAGGATATCGGTAGTCACCCCGATAATCAGGGCCTTTTTAACATGAATTTTCGCCAGACCTGCATTCACCGAACCACCATGGTCAGCCACGTCAAACCAGTCCATGGCACGTGACAGGTACAGATAACTGTTAGCATCGAAATTGCCGACAAACTTGTTGGCGTTATAGTCAAGATAGGATTCCACTTCGAATTCAATCTCGAACGGACTACCCTTGCGCCGCTCTTTTTTAACCCGTGCCCGATCAAAACGCTGATGCCACTCCTCGGCAGCCCGATAGGAGACCAGACCGAGTTTTCGCGCCAGTTTCATACCCGATTCCGGTTCCTGGCTGGAATGGTAATGCCCGTTTTCCCAGTGCGGATCACAGCGTATGATTTCGCGCTGCAACGAGCGCATGGCGATGGTAAACGGAAGCGCACGCGAGGCCGCGGATATGGAAACCATGTAATCGCATTCATGCGGGTATTGCAGCGCATAGGCCAGGGCGATCATACCACCCATGGACGGCCCCACCACGGCGTGCAAATGGTCGATACCCAGTTCCTGCAACAGGTGGTGACCCGCCTTGGCAATATCTTCTATGGTTAATTCCGGAAAATCCGAACCATAGGACTTACCGGTTTGCGGGTTAATTGACTCGGGCCCGGTTGAACCAAAACAGCCGCCCAGGGAGTTGACACAAATCACGTAATACTGATCGGTATTTATGGCCTTGCCCGGCCCGATCATGAATTCCCACCAGCCCGGTTCCGGGTTTTCTTTGGATGAGGCGGCATGCGCACTGGGCGACAATCCGGTAAAAATCAGGATTACATTATCATGATTAGGGGACAGGGTGCCCCAGGATTCGTAGGCGATCGTTATTTCTGGCAGGCGACCACCGCGTTTCATGACAAAATCACTGGTGCCGTAATCCCCGATCAGGGTGGCGAACCGGGTCGCTGCAGTGATACCACGGCGGGTACGGGATGGGTGCAGCTGTTCGATCTTTTTGCTGTTCATGGCTATTTCAGGCCGAGATCTCCAGCATACGTTGCAGCGCGACTCTGGCACTATTAGCTACCTTTTGCGGCACTTCTATTGAATTGACCACGTTACCTTCGACCAGGTTTTCCAGTACCCAGGCCAGGTGTTGTGGGTCAATACGGAACATGGTGGAACACATGCACACCGTCGGCGACATAAACTGAACGGTTTTGCCCTGGTCCTTCATCTGCTGGTGCAGGCGATTGACGAGGTTGAGCTCGGTGCCCACCAGCCATTGTGTTCCGGGCTCGGAATCAGCAATGGTTTTGATAATATACTCGGTGGAACCAACGAAATCTGAAAGTTGGCAAACCTCGTAACTGCTTTCCGGATGAGAGATCACCTTGCCCTGCGGGTGTTGTTTTCTAAAGTTTTCAATCTGCGCCGGCTTAAACATCTGGTGCACCGAGCAGAAGCCCTTCCATAAAATGATTTTGGCCTGGCGGATTTGCTGCTCGGTCAAACCGCCCATCGGCTGATCGAAATCCCACACCACCATCTGTTCCAGCGGGATGTTCATTTTGGCACCGGTATTACGCCCCAGGTGCTGGTCTGGAAAGAACAGCACTTTTTCGCGTTGCTCAAACGACCATTCAAGAATTCTCTGCGCGTTGGTTGAAGTACACACCACGCCCTGATGATCACCGCAAAAGGCTTTCAGATTGGCCGCGGAATTGATATAGGTGACCGGCGTAACCGTCTCATCCGGATCGATAACCGAGGATAATTCCTGCCAAGCGCGCTCGACCTTTTCCAGGTCAGCCATATCGGCCATTGAACATCCGGCTGAAAGATCCGGGAGGATCGCAACCTGGTCAGGACGCGATAGGATATCGGCCACTTCAGCCATGAAGTGCACACCGCA
>JANTFY010000178.1 GCA_024763185.1 Gammaproteobacteria bacterium
CGATCATCCTGGACGACGCATCGATAACCGTGTTTAAGCAGGTAGCTGGCCACCGAATATCCGGTCAGGCCAAGGCCCACAACCAGGTATGACTGATCAGCATGTATGCTTTGTTGATGAATCATCGTTTGCATCACCGTATCTTCAGACTCGCCAGGCCAATCAGTACCAGAATGACCGTAATAATCCAGAAACGCACAATAATTCTGGGCTCCGGCCAACCCTTTAATTCAAAGTGGTGATGTAAGGGCGCCATGCGAAATATGCGCCGCCCGGTTAACTTGTAAGAAGCCACCTGCAACACCACCGAAATGGTTTCAACCACGAAGATACCGCCCATGATGAACAGCACCAGTTCCTGGCGCACGATAACCGCAATCACGCCGAGTGCCGCACCCAGTGCCAGTGCACCGACGTCACCCATGAATATCTGCGCGGGATAGGTGTTAAACCAAAGGAAACCGAGGCCGGCACCAACCAGTGCGCCACAGAACACCACCATTTCACCCACGCCGGGCACATAGGGAATGCCGAGATAACCGGCAAAATTGGTATTTCCGGTTACATAGGCAAAAACCCCGAGGGCTCCACCCACCAGCACCGTGGGCAGGATAGCCAGGCCGTCCAGGCCATCGGTCAGATTAACCGCGTTGCTGCTGCCAACAATGACAAAATAAGCCAGTACGATATACATCCAGCCCAGGTCCAGTACAAAGGATTTAAAAAACGGCACGATGAGCTGGGTTTCGATGGGCAGGCTTGCGGTGCTAAACAGGATAAAGGCTGCCGTTAATCCGATCACGGATTGCCACAGATATTTCGCCCTGGCCGACAAGCCCTTTGAATTGCCCAGTGCGATTTTTTTATAGTCATCAACCCAGCCAACCAGGCCAAAACCGGCGGTGACAAATAACACCACCCACACGAAACGCGATGACAGGTCACTCCACAGCAGGGTACTTAAAATAATGGCTACCAGGATCAGTGCGCCGCCCATGGTGGGTGTGCCGGCCTTGTCCAGATGCGACTCCGGCCCGTCATCACGCACTGACTGCCCGATCTTGTAGCGGGTCAGGTAATGAATCAGCCTGGGGCCGACCAGCAGGGAAATTACTAACGCGGTCAGTACCCCGAGAATGCTGCGCAGGGTCAGGTATTGAAACACGTTGAACCCCGTGTAGAACTGGGTCAGGTATTCGGCCAGGCTATACAGCATGTTGACCTCCTGACACGGATGACATTTGACGGGAGGTTAGCGCCATCACCAGTTTTTCCATCTGCGCACTGCGCGAACCCTTGACCAGTAAATTGACATTGGAATTTAACCGCGGCCTGACAAAATCAGCCAGTTTTGCATGTTCGCTAAAACAGTAGCCGTCGTCACCGAATACGGCGGCTGCCTGGCAGCTGCGTTCACCCAGTGCATATAACTTTTTCACCCCGCTGTGCTTGGCATTTTGCACGGCCTGCTGATGCATTTGCGCAGAATCCTCTCCCAGTTCTGCCATATCGCCCAGTGCCAGCCAGGCTTCACCCTTGAGCGCACATAACACCTCGATGGCGGCGGCCAGAGAATCCGGGTTGGCATTGTAGCTGTCATCGATAATCAGGCAGTCATTTATGCCCCTGATAAATTGCTGGCGCCCCTTGACGCCATTGAAATCCTGCAGTCCCGTCACGGCCTGCTGCAAGGTCAGGCCACAGGCCAATGCCAGGGTGATGGCGGCCAGGGCATTGTGTGCATTATGCGCACCCTGCACCTTTAGCTCACAGCTTGCCTGTTCACCCTGACCGGTCACTGTCAGCACCAGTCCGTTTGCTGAGTTCTCGAATTCAGCTGATACATCGCTCATCTGCTGCAACGAAAACCGCCATTGATGACTGGCTTTGGAAACAGACCGCCAGTACTCATTAGCCGGTTCATCCATGTTAAACACGGCAATCGCCCCGGGGCTGCAGTACTGGTACATTTCACCCTTGGCCTCAATGACAGCCTGTAGCGACCCAAAACCTTCCACGTGGGCCGGGCGGGCATTATTCACATACACGATATCCGGCTCGGCGATTTGCACCAGTTGCCTGATTTCTCCCATATGATTGGCGCCCATTTCTATCACGGCGAAGCTGTCAGAGTCTGAAAGCCTGAACAGGGTCAGGGGCACACCGATATCATTATTTAAATTGCCGGCTGTTTTCAGGGTTTGCTGCTGTGATGACAGGATCTGCCCGAGCATTTCCTTGACCGTGGTTTTGCCGTTACTACCGGTAATCGCCACCACGGTGGCTTTGGACTGCCGGCGCCAGAAACGTGCCAGGTCTGCCAGCGCCTGCTTGCTGTCAGGCACTAGCAGTTGCGGAATATTCACATCGACTTCATGCTCGACCACTACTGCTACGGCACCTTTTTCCTGGGCAACCGCTACAAATTCATGGCCATCAAAATGCTCGCCTTTCAACGCGACAAACAAGGCCCCTGCGCAGGGCTGGCGACTGTCGATAACCACGTTGTTGATCGCAAAGATTTCCCCAATCGGGTGCTGTTGTGGAAACAACTCAAGCAGTTGCGTGGCATCCATGGCAATCACGCTTCACCCCCTCTACGATGCGACCTGACCACCTGCATATCACTGAATGGCAAACGCTGATCACCAACGATCTGTATCTGCTCATGCCCTTTGCCGGCAATCACCACCAGGTCATCAGCCTTGGCCTGCGAAAGCGCGGTCTTGATGGCCGTTTTACGATCGTGGATGACACGCACCTGCTGCGGATTTTGCAAACCGCTGAGGATATCCTCAACGATTTTCTGCGGAGCTTCATATCGCGGGTTATCGTCCGTTATGAAAACGTGATCTGCCATCTGTTCCGCTATTCGACCCATACGTGACCGCTTGCTTTGGTCGCGGTCACCACCACAACCAAACACGCAATAAAGCTCACCCTTATAATACTCTTTGACCGCCTGCAGGCAGGCTTCCAGAGCCTGCTCGGTATGCGCGAAGTCAACCAGCACAGCGGGTTGGCCGGACTGTGAAGGCAAATATTGCATACGACCAGGAATCGGCTGCAAGCCCTGCATGGCCTGCTCAATGCGATCCGCCTCGTAACCCAGTTCGATCATCACGGATACACAGGCGAGCAGGTTGTCGATATTGAACGAACCGATCAGACCGCTTTGAATCTCAATTTCACCCAGCGGGCTGGACAGCGTGATATTCAAACCCTGCTCTGACATATGACTTTGCAGCAATTGTACATCTGCCCGCGTCGCGGTATCACGGTCCGCGTTATAGGTCAGCACATGCTCTGATTTGTGCCTGGCCGCCAGTTCTCGACCGAATTCATCACTGGCATTCAACACGCGACTGCTCAGCCCGGGAAATTCAAACAATGCTGCCTTGGCTGTTGCGTAATGTTCGGGCGTGCCATGGTAATCAAGATGATCACTGCCCAGGTTAGTCAAAACCGCCACATCAAAACTGCAACCACTGACACGATACTGCTCCAGTGCATGCGATGAGACTTCCATCACCAGCGTTTCACAGCCCTGCTGGGTCATGGAAAAAATCAGCGACTGCAGGGTAATGGCATCCGGCGTGGTATAACTGGTCATGCTTAACCGATTGGCCAGGCCGTAACCGAGTGTACCGATACTGCCCACCGATGTTTGCAAACGTGTCAAAGCCTGAACCAGTAAATGGGTCACACTGGTTTTACCATCGGTACCGGTAATACCAATGAGTTTACATTGACGACTGGGATGTCCGTAGAAGCGACTGGCAATCTGGCCGGTTACTTTTTGCAAATCGGGCACAGCAATCCAGTTGATATCCAGCTGTTTTTTCAGCAACGGGATACGCTGCTGACAATAGGGGTCCTGAGCATCATAAACAACCGCCACGGCGCCGGCAGCGGCAGCATCGGGCACAAAATCGATGGCATGACGGGTTAATCCCGCCAGCGCGATAAAGATATCGCCGGCTTTTACTTCCTGGCTATTACTGGTAATGCCTTTGACAGGCAGTTGTGGCAGGTCGGAAGCATGAACAAAACCCGAAAACAGGTCGATGGTTGTGATGCCTGACAAATGTGTTGGAGAGACCATCTTCACACCTCACGCTCCAGTGATTTTGCCATTTGTTTGAGCGCCGGCAAATCATCCGGGGAGATATTCATCAAGCGCAACGCATGACTGATCACTTCCTTAAAAACCGGTGCCGCCACCTGCCCGCCGTAATAACCGTTCTGGGTCGGCTCATCGATCATGACTGCCATGACCAGTCGCGGCTTACTGACCGGCACCACGCCTGCAAAAACAGCCAGATAACTATCCTCGGCATAACCGCCTGCCGTACTCTTTTTCACCGTACCGGTTTTCCCGGCCACGCGATAACCGTCTATGGCTGCCTGGCGTGCCGTACCTTCCGGTCCGACCACCTGCTCCATCATTTTCAACACCTGATTTGCGGTGCTTTCTTTCATCACCTGGCGCGGCTGCACCGGGCTGTCACGCTTTAACAGGCTGATCGGCTGCAGACGCCCTTTATTGGCAAACAGGCTATAAGACCGTGCCAACTGCAGCGTGGATACCGACAACCCATAACCGAATGCGATGGTGGCATGATCCAACGGTTGCCAGTCACCGTAAAAACTGAGGTAACCGGAGGAAGCAGCCGGAAAGCTGACCCCGCTGGGTTCGCCGAACCCATAGTCGGAAAAAGCCTGCCACAGGTCCTGCGCCGGCATTGACAGTGCCACCTTTGAGGCCCCCACATTACTGGATTTACGCAATATGCCAGCCAGGTCCAGGGTACCGTAATTGGACAGATCCTTGATCGGGTAGCCGCTCACTTTCATATAACCCGGCGCCGTTTTGATCCGACTGGAACTGGTCAACAAGCCCTTGTCCAGCGCCGCGGCCAGCGTAAAGGGCTTGATCGTGGAACCCGGCTCGAACACATCAGTAATCGCCCGGTTACGACGACTGGACGCTTTTTGCTTGTTGCGTGTATTGGGGTTATAGGAAGGCAGATTGGCCAGCGCCAATACCTCGCCGCTTTGCGCATCCAGCAACACCGCGCTGCCGGACCGGGCCTTGTGGTATTTAATCGCCCGCGCCAGGCTGCGATAGGTAATATACTGCAGACGCATGTCCAGACTGGTATGCAAATCCTTACCCGGTCGGGCCGCTGCAACCTGGGCAATTTCCTCGACCACCTGGCCTTTTCGGTTACGTAGAATCTGGCGCTGTCCGGCGGTGGCTTTCAACCAGTCCTCGTAGATCA
>JANTFY010000179.1 GCA_024763185.1 Gammaproteobacteria bacterium
TTGGTTTTTACTTCGATATTGCTCAGGATGATATCCGGTTTAATGCCCTCTGCCTGAATAGATCGGCCTTTTGGTGTGTAGTAGCGGGCAGTGGTCAGTTTAACGGCAGAGCCATTGCGTAATTCCTGAATGGTCTGAACCGAACCTTTGCCGAAGGTATTAAAGCCCATCACAATAGCCCGGTTGTGATCCTGCATGGCACCGGCGACAATTTCAGAAGCCGAAGCCGACCCTCCATTGACGAGAATGACCAGCGGTGCGCCATTCAGGATATCTCCCGGGGTGGCTGTGTATTTGAGACTGGAATCATCGATGCGCCCTTCTGTATAGACTATCAGTCCATCTTCCAGAAAAGCATCGGAAACGCCAACCGCGCCATTGAGTACACCGCCCGGATTATTTCTCAGGTCGAGAATCAAGCCTTGAAGCTCCCCTGCTTCTTGAAGGTCAGCAACGGATTTGAGCAGATCTGTTGATGTACGGGACTGGAAGTTGGTGATTCGTATATAACCAAAACCGGGTTCCAGAATACGTTTTTTGACACTTTTGACACGGATAATTTCGCGCGTGATGGTGATTTCCAGGGGTTTGGGTTCTCCGTCACGTACCACGGTCAGTTTAATGTCGGTATCGGGTTTGCCGCGCATCAGTTTAACCGCTTCATTCAGCGTGAGGCCTTTAACCGCCTTGTCATCCAGTTTGATAATCAGGTCACCGGCCTGCATGCCCGCACGTGAGGCAGGGGTATCATCAATCGGAGAAATGACTTTGACAAAACCGTTTTCCATCCCGACCTCTATACCCAACCCGCCAAATTGACCAGTGGTACCAATGCGTAATTCGCTGAATTCTTCGCTATCCAGGTAGGAAGAATGTGGGTCAAGACCAGATAACATGCCTCGTATGGCATCCTCCAGCAGTTTTTTATCGTCAACTTCTTCCACATAGTCCGATTTAATACGGGAAAAAACATCAGTAAAAGCCTGCAAATCTTCAAAAGGAATCGCTTTTTCATTTTCTTTCAGGGCAAAAACGCTGTGACCTATGGCCATGGACAGGCCTATCAGTAGACCGGCAATGAAAAAAGTGGATGTTCTCAGTTTGTGCAGCATAAAATTCTCCGTCGACTAATGCTTTATTGTAGACCAGAAAAAGGCTCGGAAGTTGATATTTCTGATCGGTTTGCTACCCGGCTCATTATTACACAATGGGGTAAGTAATTGGACTAAACAGGGCTTCCTTCATGAGTCTCAGGTTGTAAACCAATATTTGGAATCACACCAGCGGGTTGGATTTTGTGGCTTGCCCTTTTTACGGATTTCAAAATACAGGCCGGCTTTTTTCTTGCCACCACTATTGCCAATACTGCCGATAATGTCGCCGGCTTCGACCCATTCCCCGGTGGTTTTGAACAATGACTGGTTGTGTCCGTATAAAGACAGGTAGTTATTGCCATGGTCGATAATAATCAGGTTGCCCATACCGCGTAACCAATCGGAAAAGGCGATGCGTCCGTTGGATATGGCTCGAACGTTATTTCCCAGGGGGGCTTCAATAATAACACCTTGCCAGCGCAGGCTCGAAAGCGGTTTGGTTTTGCCGAATAGTTTCCTGACCTTGCCCTTGGCGGGCCATGACAGCTTGCCTTTAAGGGTGGCAAATTTCTTATGGGTCGCCGGCGCAGTCGGAACTTCGGTCAATATTTCTGACAACGAGTCGATCAACTGCTTGAGGTTGCGCGCATTTTCTTCCAGTTGGGTTAAATGTGTACCTTGCTTTTTCAGATCCTTGTCCAGGTTGTCGACGATGCGTTTTCGTTTCGCACGGTCGCTAGTGAGTGAGGATTTTTGGCGCTTTTGGATGGCGAGATCTTTTTCCAGGTTGAGTTTTGCGGTCTGTATCTGGCGTTCATTTTCCAGCAATTGCTCAAAAGTGTCCTGGGCTTCTTCAATGCGGGTGAGTCGATACTTGCTGAAATATTCGTAATACGTCAGGTTTCGTTGCAGGGCGATGGCGTTTTGTTGTGAAAACAGCAGCTTCATCTGCTGTTGCTGGCCCAGGGTATAGGCGCTATGAATCTGTTGGGCGAGTTGCTGGTTTTGCTGGGCGATGGATTTTTCGATTTTTGTTTTTTGCTTTGTAAGTTCAGTTAAAGATTTTTTCCGGGTTTTTATCTGGGCATTCGATTTGCGTATTTTCTGGCTGATCTGGCCTATCTGTTTTTCAATGTTTCTGAGTTGCTGGTTATAACTGGATTTACTGTTTTCTTTAACTTCTATAGTTTTGCGCAGCTTTTCGATGCGGTTTTTGAGCTGGCTTAATTCTTTTTGTTTTTTTGAGCGTTCATCGGCGGATACCTGGCCGCCAAAAAGTAAGAAGGAAGATAAAAGTAAAGCAGAACCGAGTTGCATAATTATGGACAATCAGAATCGAAAATAGGGTAGATTTTTGTGATATTTTTCTACAAAAAGTCGAATGATATTTGAGCTGCGCCGATTGGTATTAGAATCATACGCGAAGTCATCTGGCAAGGCGATAGTGAACAGTAGACAAAGCATAATGATTGATCCATAATTGTTACCTAATATTAGTAATTGATTATAGAACTCGTATGAGACTAGACACCATCTTACCCGGCGATACTCCACCTTTATTAACACGTGAAGAAGATATCGAAAGAGCGTCCCGCTCTTTGAAGGCGATGTCACACCCATTGCGGCTGAAAATTCTGTGTACACTGGGTGACCAGGAAGTCAGTGTTCAGGGTATCGTTGAAAACGTCGGAACCTCACAAAGCAATATTTCTCAACATTTGGCTATTTTGCGCGATAAGGGTATTCTTGCATCCAGAAAAGACGCGAACAGGGTCTATTATCGCGTCGGCGATGCGCGTACACTGCGTTTAATCAGCATGATGCAAGAAGTATTCTGCTCATCTTGAGCAATCAAAAATAAAAAAAATTTAAATGCCTGAGCAAATCTTTGAGTTTTCGGCTAACCATCCGATTCTGATATTATCCTTTGCATCGCTGTTGGGGATAATTCTGTTTACAGAGTTTCGCAACCTCACGCAAAAATTCTCATCTATTGGGCCGGCTGCTGCAATCTCACTTATAAATAATGAAAAAACCGTGCTTCTCGATGTGCGTGAAATGAGTGAGATCAAGGATGGGGTACTGAATGAATCGGTCCATATCCCGTTTAGCGACCTTAACAAGCGCCTGTCTGAGCTGGATAAATATAAGGATGATGCGGTGCTGGTGTATTGCCGTAGCGGCAGTCGTTCAGGCAGTGTGTGTCGGACTCTGAGTGGCAGAGGGTTTGACAAGGTTTACAATCTATCGGGTGGTATTTTGGCCTGGAAAGATGCACACTTGCCTATCCAGAGAAGCAAAAGCAAAAAGAAAAAGAAATAGTATGGCTGAAGTTGTCATTTATAGTAGTGGTTTTTGTCCCTATTGTTCGTGGGCAAAAAAAATGCTGGATGCCAAGAACGTCAGTTACAGTGAAATCAGAATCGATCAGGTGGAAGGTGCCCAGCAGGAAATGCTGGCCAAAAGTGAAGGCCAGATGACGGTTCCGCAGATTTTCATTGGCGATTTCCATGTGGGTGGTTACACTGACATGGTTAAACTTGATCAGGATGGTGGTCTTGATCCGTTGCTGGCCGAATAATCGCCGCTTAGCAGCAACGGGTCTCACATACAGCCGGAAAATCCGGGATTCAATAATAATTCTTTAAAACCTAATCATATGACTGACGAAAAAAAACCGGAAAACCAGTTTTCAATTCAAAAGATTTACATCAAAGATGTTTCATTTGAATCACCTTCCACCCCCGCCGTTTTTACTGAAAAATGGTCACCTGAAATCGAGTTGAACCTCAATAACGCCAGTAAAAAGGTCTCAGAGGGCCAGTATGAAGTTGTCCTCAGTGTGACCGCCACGGTCAAAAATGAAGCTAAAACGGCATTTCTGGTTGAAGTTCACCAGGCAGGTATCTTTCAGATCGAAGGATTTAACGAGCAGGATTTAAAATATATCCTGGGTTCGCAGTGTATGAATATTCTGTTTCCGTTTGCGCGTGAAGCAGTATCCGATTTGAGCAATCGCGGTGGTTTTCCTCCATTGTTGTTAAACCCGGTGAATTTTGATGCGCTCTATGCGCAGGCAATGCAGCAGAAAGATACAGCTCAAAGCGACGTCAAGCATTAGCGGTTCATTCTATGACCATGTTCCCTAATCCTGCCACCATTGCCGTAATCGGTGCCGGCTCCTGGGGTACTGCTTTATCACTACAGCTGGCCAGAAATGGACACACGATTAACTTGTGGGGGCATTTGCCGGAGCATATACATAAGCTCATTGATGAGCGTGAAAATACCGAGTTTCTACCCGGCTTTCCTCTGCCGGATAATATAAAACCCGTTGCCTCGCTCAAGCAGGCGGTCACCGATGTTAATTACATCCTGATCGTAATTCCTAGTAAAGCCTACCGCGAATTCCTGGTTCAATTGAAACCCTATATTAAGCCTGATATCCGTGTCTTCTGGGCCAGCAAGGGTTTTGAGATCGAAACCGGCAAATTCCTGCATGAACTGGTTATCGAAGAGTTGGCAGTAAAGAATTATGGCGTCATTTCCGGACCAACGTTTGCAACCGAAGTGGCCAAAAACTTCCCGGCCGCGGTGACCTGTGCGGGTAGTGATCCCGCTGCCACACTTGAATTTGCAGAATTATTACATGGTGGGCATTTTCGCTGTTATACCTCGAGCGATATCATCGGTGTGGAGATTGGCGGAGCATTAAAAAATATCCTGGCTATTGCTGTGGGTGCGGTCGATGGCCTGGAGTTGGGCGCCAACACACGGGCTGCGCTGATTACCCGAGGTCTGTCCGAGATAATGCGCTTTGGCGAAAAGATGGGGGCCAGAAAAGAAACCCTGATGGGGTTGTCCGGCTTGGGTGATCTCATTTTAACCTGCACGGATGATCAAAGTCGTAATCGTCGATTCGGCCTGGCCATAGGCGCAGGGCAGACGGTGGAGCAGGCCATAACCTCTGCGGGTCAAACGGTTGAGGGCTACAGGGCGGCCAAGGCGGTGTACTCGATAGTGACGCAAAAGGGATTGAATCTACCCATTATTGAACAGGTGTATAAGGTGCTTTACGAAGGGAAAAAGCTGGTAAATGCCCTCAATGACCTCGAAAAGCGTGAATTAAAGCCCGAAGTGGAATCGGTAATTTAACCC
>JANTFY010000180.1 GCA_024763185.1 Gammaproteobacteria bacterium
CCATCAGTTCATCAAGCTGATTTTCCATGTGCATTTCCGTCAATTCGGTGAAACCGCCGATCCAGGCACCATCTATCAGTATCTGCGGCACCATGCGTGCACCACGGGTGAGTTGGCTGAAACGTCGATGTTCTTCGGGACGCTGATCAAGACGGATTTCATCGAACGCAATGGTCCACTTGCCCAGCAGTTTTTTTGTCTGTTCGCAGACCGGGCAGGTGCCGGTGCTATAAACGGTTACGCGTGCCATGATGTTAATGTTTAACTTGAAAGATCGAATTTTAACAGATAGTTACGCGCAGAAAAATTTCAACTGTTGTTCAAGCGGCTTAATCGATATCATCAGGTAAATCGTTGTTAATCAAGCCGGAACACTTCATCATGGCGATAAGTATCTTCGATCTGTTCAAGGTGGGTATAGGGCCTTCCAGTTCACATACCGTGGGCCCTATGCGCGCCGCCCGAAAATTTGTGCGCTCTCTAGAGCAGCAGCAGATGCTGGCGCGGGTTGAACAGCTGAAGGTTGAGCTGTATGGCTCACTCGGGGCAACCGGCAGGGGGCATGGCAGTGACAAGGCCATTTTGCTCGGCCTGCAAGGAGAACATCCTTCAACGGTGAATAGTGAAGCTATCAACCAGCGTGTTGCAAAAATAAGAGCCAGTCAGTTAATAAAACTGCTGCAAAAACGGGTTGTGCATTTTAACGAAGCCGCGCATCTTCTGTTCCTGCCCGATAAAAGCCTGCCGTTCCATTCCAATGGCATGCAATTTACCGCCTATGATGAACAGCAACGTGAATTGTTCGGCAATACTTATTATTCAATCGGTGGCGGTTTTGTGGTGGAGCAGGCTGATGCCGGCAAGGACCGGTTGCGGGCTGATGACCAGACGCGGTTGCCTTTTTCTTTTTCACGCATGGAAGACTTGTTGCGGCACTGTCGTGAGCAGCAATGCGCGATCAGCGATATCATGCTTGAAAATGAAAAATCCTGGCGCAGCGAAGAGGAAATACGCCATGGGCTGGTGAATATCTGGCAGGTGATGGACGGCTGTATCCAGGCCGGGTGTGAGCACGAGGGCGTTCTACCGGGTGGACTGATGGTCAATCGCCGTGCGCCGGCAATGTATCAAAAATTACGCGATCAGGGGGATTTGCTGGACCCGCTCGTCACGATGGATTGGGTCAATCTGTATGCCATCGCGGTCAACGAGGAAAATGCGGCCGGCGGTCGGGTGGTGACGGCGCCAACCAATGGCGCAGCAGGCATTATTCCGGCTGTGCTTAAGTATTTTGAACGTTTCAGCAATCGCTGCAACGATGATCAAATCGTACGTTTTTTATTGACTGCCGGTGCCATCGGCATTTTATTCAAGCAAAACGCCTCCATCTCGGGGGCTGAAGTCGGTTGTCAGGGAGAAGTGGGCTCGGCCTGCTCGATGGCGGCTGCAGGACTGGCTGAAGTGATGGGGGGTACACCGGCGCAGGTGGAAAATGCGGCTGAAATTGCCATGGAGCATAACCTGGGATTGACCTGCGATCCGGTCAATGGCCTGGTACAGGTGCCCTGTATTGAGCGTAATGCGATGGCGGCGGTCAAGGCTATAAACGCGAAACGAATGGCATTCAGCGGAGACGGGCAGCATTTTGTGTCACTGGATAAAGTGATAAAAACGATGCGTGACACCGGCAAAGATATGAAAAGCAAGTACAAGGAAACATCGAGGGGTGGACTCGCGGTCAATGTTATTGAGTGTTAAGGCTGATAGGTTTCTGTCCATTCAACCAGCTTGTCAAACGGCTGTGGTCGTCCAATACCAAATCCCTGGGCTTCATCACAATCCATTTCCTTTAATAAACGGAGGGTTTCCTCATCTTCCACACCTTCAGCAATAACTTTCATATCCAGGCTGTGTGCTAGAGCGATGGTTGATCTGACTATAGCGCTATCCTGGGCATTGGCAAGCATGTGCATGACAAACGATCGATCGATTTTCAGGGCGCTCACTGGCAACTGGCGCAGATAGGCCAGGGATGAATACCCCGTACCAAAATCATCAATCGCTATTTCTATGTTTCTGGCTTTAAACATGTTTAACAGCTCTACGGCACCTTCGGGGTCCTGCATCACTGCAGATTCCGTTATTTCAAGTTCGACTTCGTTGGGGTGAAGTTCATTGGCCAATAAAGCCGCTTCCAGTGTTTCCAGGCAGGTAAAATCACTCAGGTTTCTGGCCGACAGGTTAATGGCCACCGGTTGAGTTAAACCCAGGGCATGCAGTTTTTTCTTTTCTGATAGCGCCAGTTCAATCACGTATTGGGTAAAAGGGTGTATCACCTCACTCATTTCCACCAGGTCGATAAACCGGTCAGGAAACAACAGGCCCTCTTCCGGGTGTAACCATCGTATCAATGCTTCAAAGCCGGAGATTTCACCATTGGCAAGGTTTATCCTGGGCTGGTAATGCAATATCAGTTGCTTTTTATTGACGGCATTCGCCAGCTCATTGGCAAATTTCAATCTTTGCGTGGTGTATTCATCAATCGCGGGATCATAAACCGTTATGCCAAGCGAGCGCTTTTTGGCTTCATACATGGCGACATCAGCCGCACGTAACAATTGATGGCTGTCTGAGCCATGATCCGGGTAACGGGCAATTCCTATACTGGCACTTAGACTGATATTTAAACCATTAATGTGAAATGGCTTGTTTAAAGACTGAATAAAAGATTCGGCTTTTTCTCGGATGTCATTTATGGGTTCAGCAGTCGAGGTTAAAATGGCAAATTCGTCGCCGCCCAGTCGTGCGATGGTGGCATCCGCTTTACATATATCGCGTAGCCTTGGACCGATCTGGGCCAGCACCTGGTCACCCAGGTGGTGACCCAGGGTGTCGTTAATTTCCTTAAACCTGTCCAGGTCCAACAGCATCATATAAACACTGTAATGATGCTTTTCAGCACCCGATATGTGTTTCAGGAACGCTTCATGAAGTGATTTCCGGTTGGGTAATCCGGTCAGGCTGTCATGCCCGGCCTGGTAGGCCAGTTGTTGCTCAAAATGCTTGCGATCGGTGATGTCTCGGATTATTCCCTGTAAAAAAGGCTGATTACCGATTTTTACGGCACTCAGGCTTACTTCCACGTCAAACACGGAACCATCCCGCGTGGTATGGCTCCATTCAAAAAACAGGTTCTGTCCATTAAAGGCGGCTTTCACATAATCGTTTGCTTTTTCCAGTGAAGGTTTGCCATCCGCTTGAAATTCTGGGGAAAAGTGCAGAATTGATTCACCAATAATCTGTTCACGAGTACAGCCAAATAACGTCAACAGGGCAGGGTTACATTCTACAAACTTGCTATCACTGTCTAGCAGGCAGATCGCGTCACCGGCTCCGTCGAACAGCGTGTGGTAACGTGTTTCCGTTTCTTTAAGATCGATCTGCATGGCTTTTTGTTGTGTTAAATCGGTTGCTATGCCGAGGAAGCCGATAATCTCTCCACCGGTGGAATGCAGGGCAGTTACCGATAGATAAACCGGAACGTGTGTTCCGTTTTTGTGGACATAATGCCATTCACGTTCATCCACGACACCACGGCGAGCCTTTTTAACAAGGACTTCAAAACCCGGTTCAATCTTTTCGCCCAGCTCGGAAGTTAACTGTCGCGCGTATTTCTCGACCTCGACTGGGTCATGGATGATTTCAGGGGTGGCTTTGCCAATCAGCTCGGATGCCGAATAACCCAGCATTTTTTCAGCTTTACGATTAAATGTTGCGATCACGCCATTGATGTCGGTGGAAATGATGCAATAGTCGGCACTATCAAGAACGGCTTTTTGCCATGCTGACAGTTGCTGGGTAGGCCGCGCCAGTTTAATGGCCAGGAACCAACTGATAAACATCGCCAATGCCATGCCGATGACACCCACTCCCAGGACGGCTTGTTTAATCCTTTTAATGCTGTCTTCAAGTTCAGCGACAGGCTGCGGCACCATGACGCCCCAGCCAGTTTCCCTGACAAAAGAAAATCCGGCAATCATGTCAGCCTTCATGGCGGGCGAATAAAACTGCTCGACGCCGGTTTCCCGGTGCATCATGCGCTGTACTGCAGAAACTTTTTTGATGTTTTTGATTTGCTTTACCCAGTCCGCATTGGGGTGAGCCAACACATTGCCTTTTTGATCAACGATGGCAGCATGACCGAGCTCTCCAAAAACGACCTTGCCCTGTAATTGGATGAAATACTCCGTTGTCATTTCCGCCACGAGGTAGCTTTTACCGCTCTCGATCGGTGAAACAATCAGAATACAGGGGTCGCCGTTAGCGTCGGCTTGTACCGGTAAAAATACGGTAGAGTCTGAATTGGCGTGTGCTCGCGCCATTTCTTTTTGTGGTTCAGTAAGCGGGGTGGTTGTGGCCGCACCATTGCTTGAAATGACAAACAATGCTTCATCATTGTTATCAAACACCCTCACGCTTTTTATATTCTGAGAATGGAGCAGGTTTTCATTAATGGTTTTTTTATCGGTCAGATAAGCACTGGAGACATAGTTTAAAACCGCTGTCGTATCCTGTGCATAGCGTGAAAGCGCCAAGGTGAGATTTTTAGCGACCAGCAGATGTTTGTCTTCAACTGCCGCATATTCATTGTCCCGTGCAGAATTCACCGTCCACCAACCCAGTAACAAGACCGGGATAATGGACATGAAAGAAAATGCGATAAACAGGGCTATGCGAAAATTTGGCCTTTCCTGAGACACTTTGTATAGGGGCCTTTATAATTTGTTTAAGCAATTATTCACTGTTTATAGTTTAGTCGTTAAATTGAGAAAAATAAGTGCTTAATAGGCGAAATTAGACCGGTTACCAGTGCTTCAAACAGGTTCAGGGAATAAGTTTTGACAAATAACTTTTAGCGGCCTCTGGTTTTTTTACATTTATTCATTTCAATGACCGCTATTATCGCCAATCAAAATTATACTTATAACCATTCTGTGATAATAAAAATTCTTTTATATCAATTAATTATAAGTTTAAGTTAAAATAAAGTTGAGGAATTTGACTGCGCTGCTATAAATTAGAAAGAAATCTGACAAAGCTGGAGGAAACCATGAACCTGCTCGTTGCAAAAACCTCCCTTCAAACCATGCCGCCGAAGGGAATGCTGGAACTGACCGCCTATGAAGTGGTTGTGTTATGCCTGGTGGCTGGCGTGATGTTACTGGTACTGTAAAAGCATCAT
>JANTFY010000181.1 GCA_024763185.1 Gammaproteobacteria bacterium
GATGCGCCGGGCTGGGTGATACAGGCCTCGGTGGCGGCCCTGGCTACCTTTTTCACCCTGGTCATGTCCAACGTGGGAGCGACCGTGTTGCTGGTACCGCTGGCCGTCAACATTGCGCTTGGAGTCGGGGCCAACCCTGCGGTCTATGCATTGACCGTGGCCATCGCGACCTCCAATTCCTTCCTGATACCCACACACCAGGTCAATGCTCTGATTATGGGGCCGGCCGGTTACCGTGTGCCCGATTTCCTGAAAGCGGGCGGTGTTATGACCATACTGTTCCTGGTGGTTATGATCATCATGATGAACCTGGTGTTCTAAAAAAGCAGTCACGACATTTTTTGTTTGACCCGGTCGGTTTGACCTCGGCTCGTCCGCATGAGTTCCTTAGGCTAATTAATAGGGTGCATCTCGACTGTAACTTGTAAATCCCTCATTTTCCTGAGATTATTCAATCACATAAGGTGGGTTTCATAAGGCAATCTGTGTCGGTCACTTCGATCCGTTTTGCTTTTGATAACGCACTGATAACAATAATCAACACGGTCATCGATGAATGTATCGCCACGTGAAAGTCTTTAGCCACTTACTTTTTGTATTCTGCATGTTATTAAGCCTTGGCATTATGACGGGTGGGATGGTGTTCGCCGACAACAAGGCAGTATCCAGGCAAGCCCATCAAGCCAGTGCGGCCGAGAAATCCCTCAATGCTGCACGCGATCAGTTGCAGCTGGCCTTTTCCAGTTTTCGAGACAAACAGTTTGAGCAGACACAGAAGTACCTGCTGCAAGCCAGGGAGTTGCTTGATGATTCGGCCTTAAACAGCGCTTCCCAGACAGTGCAGTCTGAGGCTAGAAACCTCGTCGATGAAATTGAGGCCTTTGAACAAAAATTGGCTCAGGGCGCCGATCAGAAAGAAGGCAGTATTGCCCGCTTCTGGCGACGCGCCACCTCCTTTATTCGCCGCGAAGCCGAACAACTTGTACATCAATATGTCGCGTTGTCTCAGAATGAAAAAACCTTCAAGCACTTGCTTGATGCCAAGATGCATCTGTTCATTGCCGAACACGACTTGTTTGTCAGTCATGATGCCAGGGATGCTTATCTGGAGCTGGACAAGGTGCTGAAAGACCTTGCTCTGGCCCAGCAGCAGGCGGTAAAAGAGGTTCTGCCGGAGGTGGAAAAACTGAGCGCGCAGGTGACCGCGTTACGCGAGAAAATGAACCGCTCCAGCGAGTCCTGGCTGGATAACGAGGTCCTGATGCGCCTACAAAAGGCAACCGAGGAACTACTCAGTGCGGAACAGACCGCGCAACCGGACACCAGTATGCAGATTGGTTCGATACGGCGCCAGATAGATGATCTGCGTAAAGAAGTCGAAACCATCAACCTGCGCACTGATTATGACAAGATCATGAAACGCATCAAAATGATTATCGAAAAACTCGAATCTGAATGAACTATACACGCGTCTTTTCTACCTTTATCGCCAGTGTATTTAAGACGCTTTTCCCTTTTCGCCACTGGATGGGTGAATTACGAGACCCGGCTGTGTTAAAAGCCGATGCCATTGCCGGGGCCACGGTGGCATTGGTGTTGATCCCGCAGTCCATGGCCTACGCACAACTGGCCGGTTTACCCGTTTATTACGGATTGTATGCCTCGTTTTTACCGGGCATGATTGCCGCCATTTTTGGCTCATCGCGGCAACTGGCGACCGGTCCGGTTGCGGTAGTGTCGCTATTGACCGCCTCGGCTCTGGAACCTATAGCCGGGTCGGATCCCGAAGCTTACCTGGCTTATGCTATTATCCTGGCCTTGTTTGTCGGCGTGTTCCAGATATTACTGGGTCTTTTCAAGCTCGGGGTACTGGTCAATTTCCTGTCACATCCGGTGGTTATCGGCTTTACCAATGCGGCTGCATTTATTATTGCCACCTCGCAAATCAGCAAATTATTCGGTGTTGCGGTAGATAAAGCCGACTATCACTATGAAACGGTGTGGCGTGTGATACAGGCTACGTTTGAATACACGCATGTGCCGACGCTGGCAATGGCGATACTGTCACTGGCGATTCTGATACTGATCAAGCGTTATTTACCCAGGTGGCCGAATGTCTTGATTGCGGTTGCGGTAACCACGGTGATTTCCTGGTTGACCGGCTTCCGAGAGAATGGTGGTGCGGTTGTTGGGAGTATCCCGGTGGGTTTGCCGAGCATACAACTGCCCAGTGCGAATTGGTCCGAGGTTTCCGGGTTGATTGGTACCGCGGTGGCTATAGGGTTGATCGGCTTCATGGAGGCCATCTCGATTGCCAAGGCCATGGCGGCCCGTTCGCAACAGAAACTGGACCCGAACCAGGAACTGGTTGGGCAGGGGTTGAGTAACCTGACCTCCGGATTGTTCCAGGGTTATCCTGTCTCTGGCTCCTTTTCGCGATCCGCGGTCAATATCAATGCCGGGGCGCAAACCGGTTTTTCATCCATCGTCACCGGCCTGGTTGTGGGTATTACCCTTTTGTGGTTGACGCCGTTGTTGTATCACCTGCCACAGGCGACCCTGGCCTCGGTCATCGTCATGGCAGTTGTAAACCTGATTCGTATCGAACCCTTTGTCTATGCATGGCGGGTACAAAGACATGATGGAGTGGTGGCGCTGGTGACTTTTATGTTGACCCTGATGCTCGCACCGCATCTGGAGAACGGAATTATTGTCGGGGTGCTGCTCTCGCTTGGCCTGTTCTTGCACCGAACCATGCGCCCGCGTATCGCGCTGTTATCAAGACACAGGGACACTACCCTGCGCGATGCACGTATTCATAACCTGAATACCTGCCCGCACATCTCCGTGTTGCGCTTTGACATGTCGTTGTACTTTGCCAACACCGGTTATTTTGAGGATACCATCCTGGAACTGGTCGCCTCGCAGCCGGAGATACGTTACATCATTATCGATGCCGAATCGGTCAATCATATCGATGCAACCGGCGAAGAAATGTTACACAGCCTGGCGCATGCACTGGATGAGGCGGGTGTTGAGTTCTTGTTTGCACGTGCCAAGTTGCAGGTACTGGCGGTGCTGATACGAACGGGTTTCGTGGAGGAACTGGGCGATGATCATTTCTTCCGCACCCGCACCGACGCGCTTAAGTATGCCTGGGACCGCACCTATTGTGACCGGGAAGGCTGTTCTGAAAATTGTTACCTTTCAAAAAAACATATGTTTGAGGATGGCGAGGGGCCATGGCAAAAGGATGACCCGGCTGCAATTAGCAAGTAAGACTCTTTTTGTTCAAGAGTGAAGGGCTTCTATAGATAATGCACCAGAATATAGGTCGATAACAAAACCGCAATCCACAGCGCCGTGGTACCGATGGGCCAGGCACTGGCAAACAGACCGCGCTTTTTATCCATGCCCCATTGACCGAATAAATACCGTAATCTGCCGATAAAAACAGAGAAGTTGAATTGCCAGCGCCTGTAGACAACATCGCGCAACTCGGTACCTGCTTCAACGGCCAGTTTACCGGCACGATACAGGAACACGCGCCAGAACCAGTCAAAATCGAGAGTGATGGTCAGGGTGCGTTTCATCATTGGTAATAGCAGGAAGAACGCGAGGCCGGAGAACAGTAGCAACTGAATGTAAAACAGGACTTTACCGGCTTTGTATGGCTCAAAATTCACGTCATAGGGCAGGTAGCCGTAGAAGCTTTCCGGATAAACCCCCATGAAGATGCACAAGGCGGAAAAAATAATCATCGCTGCCGACATATTCCAGGGCGCGTCCTTAGGGCGCATACCTGAATCCTTCTGAAAGAATACGAACCATGGGAATTTGATGCCGGCGTGCAGAAACACACCTGCGGAGGCTGCGGTCAGCAATAAGTACACGATCATCATGCCTTCATCGGTAGCCGCGGTCGAGATCATCGTTTTGGTGGTAAAGCCGGAAGTCAGCGGGAAACTTGAGATCGAGAGGGCGCCGATAATGCCACACACTGTCGTGATCGGCATGGTACGGAACAGACCGCCGAGATCGGTGCATTTGCTTTTGCCGGTACGGTAAAGCACGACGCCCGCGCTCATAAACAGCAGGGCCTTGTAGATAATATGTGCGAAGGCGTGCGCGGCAGCCCCGTTCAGTGCCATTTGCGTACCAATGCCTACGGCGCAGACCATGAATCCGACCTGGTTGACAATCGAATAGGCAAGAATGCGTCGAGCATCATTCTCCAGCAGCGCATAGATAATGCCATACATGATCATGTACAGGCCGACCCCGATCAATATCGGTTCGCCGGGGAACAGCAGTATCAGCGCAAGTACGGCGGTTTTGGTCGTATAGGCGGACAGGAACACCGCACCGGTCGGGCTTGCTTCCGGGTAGGCATCCGCCAGCCAGGCGGAGACCGGTGGTGCCGCAGCATTGATCAAGATGCCGATCAGGATCAGCCAGGTATCAACATTGCTAGCCAACATCGGCTGAATATCGATCGAACCGGTATGAATGACCACACCCTCGATGCCGACCTTTAGAAGGATTCCGCCCAATAGATGCATGATCGCGTAACGAATACCTGCCGCACGTGCTGCAGGCGTTCCGCCTGACCAGACAACAACCGTAGAGAACAGCGCCATGAATTCCCAGAACAGGAACAGTGTAATCAGGTCGCCGGCAAAACAGACACCGATTGCACCGGCAGCATAGGCAAAACCGGCAGCGAGTTCATACCATTTGGCCTGCCTGAAAGCGTATAACCCGCCGACAAAGGTCATCAGGGCAAAGATAGTGGCAAACCATCGACGCAGATCGCTGCCTTCAACCGGTACAATCACATAATCCAGAAATGGCACGGTAGTGACCACGCCATCAGGCACCTGCCAGACTGCCCAGAGGGTGAGCAGCGGAGCGGCCAGAACCACAGTATGACGCAATACACCACCAGTCAGCCCGATCAGAAATGCTGCGGCGATCAGGATCAGTGCTGGAGGCAGAAACTCAGTCATCGTTTTCCTCTGCTCGGTAATAGTTTTCATCGCGTTTCAGGAAAAATCCCAAACCCTTGGCAATAACAACCATCAGCACACAGGACAAAAATCCAAACGCGGCGCCGAAACCAATCCAGTCATCGACACCGAAGTAGCCTTTCACCTTGATGAATAGCTC
>JANTFY010000182.1 GCA_024763185.1 Gammaproteobacteria bacterium
CTGCTCAAAATCTACGACCAGCAGGGTTTTGTTTTTTTCACCAATTACGAATCGGCAAAATCCCGCCAGATTGCTGAAAACCCGAATGTCGCTTTACTGTTCCCGTGGCTGGAACAGGACCGGCAAATCAAGATAACCGGCAAGGCAGAGCGTATATCCACCGCCGAGTCGCTACGTTATTTCATTACCCGCCCACGGGGCAGCCAGCTGGGCGCCTGGGTATCTGAACAAAGCTCGGTCATCAGCTCGCGCCAATTACTGATGGGCAAACTGGAAGAGATTAGACAGCGCTTTGCCGATGGCGATATCTCCCTGCCGGAATTCTGGGGCGGCTACCGGGTCAAACCGCAAATTATCGAATTTTGGCAGGGGCAGCCCGATCGTCTGCACGACCGTTTCCAGTACACCCGGCTAGGCAATGACAACTGGCAGATAGACCGGCTAGCCCCCTGAGGCAAACGATTATCAGGGCACTGTTCGCCTGCCAGTGATTTCAGCCCCTCGCTCATAATCACCATGCCCGGCAAAAAAACACCGATACCACCTAAGGATTGAATCAGCGAACTCATAGGCTATCCCTGGCGATCCGTTAAATATTGGCTTAAAACCAGTTGGTAATCGCGGATGCTTTGCACATATCGAACCGGCTCCGAGCCACGGGCATATCCGTATTTAAGTGATTTGTAATACTTCTTTTGTGCCAGAAGGGGTAACACCTGCTTTAAATCAACCCATTCATCCGGGTTTTTACCCAGTTTCTTAGCCAGGGTTAGTGCGTCACGCAGGTGACCAAAACCCACATTATAAGCCGCCAACGCAAACCACAGTCGGTTTTCACCCTGTACAGACTCTGGTACTCTTTTGATCATTCGGGCCAGGTATTTTGCCCCACCCTCGATACTTTGCCGGGCATCAAGGCGACTTTCCACGCCCATTTGTTTTGCCGTATCCAGGGTCAGCATCATCATGCCGCGTACCCCGGTTGGACTCTTTGCACGCGGATTCCAGTGTGACTCCTGGTAAGCCTGCGCCGCCAGCAGTTGCCAGTCCAGTCCGTGTTTTTTTGCGGCCTTTTGAAAATCTACCTGATACTTTGGCAAGCGTTTTTTGATGCGGGTGATGAATTTTCGCATGTCAACATAATCGAACAACTCGACATGCCCGTAATAACGTTCCCGTATCGTGGCCAGTTCGCCGGAATCCTGTACATGCTCTATCCATTCATCCAGTTTAGGCAACAGATGCTTCCACTCCGGATTGACAAGCCAGGCCAGGGATTGCTCCTCACTAACAGGGAATGCGACAACCAGCTCCGGAAAGTAGCGTCGGTTGATATTGACAATATTTGAATCCGCCAGGGTACAATCAATCTCTTTACTCCAAACCTGTTCCAGGATTTGTTCTGTCCCCATATCATCCACTACCTGCCACTTGAGATCGGGTAGCTGCTGGCGTAGCTCCTCAAGCGTTTCTACGTAACTGCTGTCAGCGATGACATGAATATTCTTGGCGGTTAAATCTTCAACCTTGCGCGGCAGGGTATCGCCACGACGGCAAACCACCTGCTGTTGGACCTTAAAGTACTCGGGCCCGAAGATATAGCCCTGTTCTCGGCGTTCGGCTGTATCGGTCAAACCGGCCGCGGCGATATGGGCTCGACCCTGCCTGATCGATTCCAATACCTCACCAATGCTGTCAACGCTTTGAATCTTAAATGGGATACCGTAATAATCTGCAAAGGATTTAATTAAATCGTATTCTGGCCCTTGCGGCCCTTCTCTACCCTCATACCAGGTGGTGGGTGCATTGCGCGAAACGACCAGCAGCTCAGCAGGAAAGCCCTGGTTGATCCCTGGACTGCCATCGCAGGCTGTCAGACATATCAACAGCAAGAGGCCAATAAAAGATCGCATCAGAACCTGATGATTTTCAGCACCGGCTGATTGTTATCGGATTGCTTGCCAAATCCGGACAACACGGCCACTGACTGGTTTTTTAATTTTACCCGCAATCGTCGGGCGATGGATTTAATCATCTGTTCCCAGTCAGAAGAAAACTTACTCGGCATGACCACGGGTGTCACTCCCCAGTGCAACATCAGTTTATGGGCGATTTTCTTTTCACTGCAGATACCATAAATGGGTGCAAACGGTCGATAAGCAGCGACCACCCCCGCGGTGGCACCCGTGCTGGTAGGTACAAAAAGGCCGAGCAGACCAAGGTCACTGCTAATGGAAACAGCCGCATTGGCCAGGGCCTGTCGAGGTGAGCGGGTCACGTTCATATCGACATTGCGTAGATTTTGTGGGTTATCAAACTGCCAGCGCTCCATTTCCATGAGGATATGATCCATGTATTTAACCGCCTGCACCGGATATCTACCCACTGAGGTTTCTCCCGATAACATCACCGCATCGGCACCGTTTAATGCCGCATTGGACACATCGCCCACCTCGGCCCGCGTGGGTCGCGATTCGGTTATCATCGACTCCATCATCTGTGTGGCCACAATCACCGGTTTACACACCTTGCGGGCTCGGCTGATCAGGTCTTTTTGCACCATCGGCACACGGGCCGCATCAATCTCGATACCCAGGTCGCCACGCGCCACCATGATCGCGTAGGAATGCGCGAGGATATCATCGATATTTTGCAGCGCCTCGGGTTTTTCAATCTTGGATATGACGGGTAACAGTTTGCCCTGACGTTTCATGTATTGCTTTAATCGTTCAACATCGTTACCCGTCCTGACAAAGCTTAACGCGATAAAATCCGCCCCCATCTCCAGCGCGAATAACACATCCTTGCGGTCATTAGCGGTCAAGGACGACGATGACACCTGACTATCCGGCAGGTTGATCCCTTTTTTATCTTTCAACACACCACCGTATATCACCCGGCAGGTGACATCACGGTTTGTAATGGCGGTTACTTTTAGTTCCAGTTTGCCATCATCCAGCAGAATACGATCGCCTTGCTTTACATCTTTATGGAGGGATTTATATTGGCAGGGAATGACATGGTTTCGACCCAGGAGCGGACGCGTGGTCACGATAACTTTCGAGCGTGCCTGCAGAAACATCTCGCCATCCTGTAACAAACCCACGCGTATCTTGGGGCCGCATAAATCACAAAAGATGGCCACTTGCAGCTTGAGTCTGGCCGCCACCTTCCGTACCCGTTGAAAACTCTGCCGATGGTGTACATGCGTACCGTGTGACATGTTCAGGCGAATCACATTGACCCCGGATTGCAGTAATTTGCTGATGGTCTCCTCATCACTGGAGGCGGGGCCAAGTGTTGCAATTATTCGCGTTTTACGGGTAGATCGATTGACGGATAAGGTGGCCATTACAAAATATCCTGAGAGTTAATAGACTGAAAAAAGCAGTTTTCTTATAAGTCGAATAATTTTGGCTCTCCTTACACCATAACAAATATTGCATGGATAGACCTTAGAAATTTCAATTCTCCCGTAACTCTCTAAACACAAAAAATGTGATCAATCTCTAGATTAATTTGCTGACTTCGTCACAACCCGGGGTAAATAAAAACCGCCGCAAACAGGCTGTGACTGCAGTCACATCAAGAAGATTCGCAAGCATTAGACTAACCATAACTTATTGAATTAAAGCACAATGAAAAATTATCTAGCACTTGCTCTTTTACTACTGACCACTCCTTTCGCTCAGGCAGCAGTGATTGATTTTGAAGACAATAACACTACCAATTGGTACCAACAAACGATACAAAGCCAGGATTATAACTTTTATAAACTTGGCGGCTGGATGGGCGTCAATCATTACGCCTCCTGGCTACCCAGCGCTGCATTTAATGGAACCCAAGATCTGGATATGGGATATGGCCTTTTTATTATGGGGCACAACGAAGGTAAAAAGTTTGATTTTTCAGCACTCGACGCCGGATTAAGCTGGTATAACTATGACTCGTTTGATGATCTCATCATAACCGGCTATCAGTTAAATGGCGACAGCATCAGCGCCAGCCTGACACTTTCCCACAGCTACCAGAATTTTCAGCTGGACGGATTTAGCAACCTGGACTTTGTTACTTTTTCCGGTCAAGCCATATCGACAGGATATGTAGCCGTTGACAACCTTCAGGTTGAAGCCGTCTCCGTACCCGAACCCGGTATGATTCCACTACTATCATTCGGTCTTGCGGGCCTGTTGTTTGCCCGTCGTAAAAGAACCTGTACCTGAACTCAGTCAAGCTCCTGAGTTTAGCTTAGCCGCCCTAATCGGGCGGTTTTTTTTTGCACAGGTATGTGCTTATGCTGCGAGCACATGGATAGGCAAGATAAATTTTCACACAGGGATCGCCTTCGGCACACCGATTCGCTGCTCTTGTATCGCACCACTTTTTTTTCTTCCCTTGTCAACCAATTCCGACCCCAACCGTTATTCAGGTTACAGACTAACAAAAAAAGGATAACGACGATGTTTTTACACTCGATAAACCAGGCAGCCTTGAAGCTGTTATTTTTCATTCTACTTGGCTCAGCATTGCTCATGGGTTGCGCCGATTCCGATAGTGCTGCACAGCAAGAACTACAGGGTGATGTTTATGTATCCCTTACCGATGCCGAGGGTGACTTTACGCAGTACACGGTAGACGTCACTGGCCTGAAGCTGTATCGCGCGAATGGAGTGACCTTCGAAACCCTGCCCAATACCACGACACTGGATTTTGCGCAATATGTCGATGTGACTGAATTCCTGACCACGGCAACGGTGCCGGTGGGTTACTACACCAAAGCTGAAATAACACTCGATTTCAGCAATGCCGAACTGTCGGTGGAAAATGACCAGGGCGATTCCATTCCCGCCACGGCACTGGATGAAAATAATAATCTGCTTAGCACGGTCACCCTGACCACCTTGATTAATGGTGGCGAGGGTTTTGCCATTCGCTACGGTGCTCCGGCCAGCCTGACACTGGATTTTGACCTGGAAGCCTCCAATGAAGTGGAGATCGATGAAAATGGTGAAAGCGCCACCCTGACGGTTAACCCGGTCCTGGTTGCCAATACGGACATCGCCTCGGACAAAACCCGTCGCCTGCGTGGCCTGTTAAAATCCGTCAACCTGCAAACAGAAAGTTTCGTGGTGGACATTCGCCCGTTTCG
>JANTFY010000183.1 GCA_024763185.1 Gammaproteobacteria bacterium
CGGCTGCCAGTTGTTTGCGACGATAGCGTTCATGCGCAAACCCGATCAGCCCTCCTGCCGCTAATAATATGAGTGGAGGCAACATGGGAATCTCCTATCCGATGATGATTTTTTATTTTGCAGCATGAGTTAAATCAATTTCTTTAACCCATGTTAATTATATATGTCAATACATATATATGTTTACACAAATAAATAAGAAATAAAAGAAATTATTAAGTCCCGGTGTCTTGAATGCGACTCAATCCAGGGACCTAAAATATTCATTTGGACATTTTTATGGAGAAAACCAGTCCCAAATCTTAATCCGTTGTTCAGGCAATGCTGATCGGCGCCTGCTCTTCGGACAGGGTTTTTATCTTTCCTATTACACGTGCCTCGGGGTACCCGATTGCATGCAATTTTTCGACACAGTCATAAACCTTATCCGCGGGCACACCGGCCAGTAATCCACCGGCTGTCTGCGGATCAAACAACAATGGAAATGCCGGATGCCTGGACGCATTTTCTATGTCCTGAACCGCTCGGCGCAAGCGCAGGTTTGCCGGTTGCAGCGATGACAATATACCGGCCCTGACCGTGTCCATGGCACCGTCCAGCAATGGCAGGGCATCCATAAATATATCTGCATCCACCTGCGATGCCTTGGTCATTTCTATCAGGTGACCGATGATGCCAAAACCGGTCAGATCGGTGCAGGCCGTTGCATCAAAACCTTGCAGGCACTCCGCGGCCTGTTGATTGGATAGCAACATGGACTGTATGGCGGCATCGACCCAGCGTCCCTTGGCCTTGCCGCGCATTTCTGCGGCAAATAAGGTGCCAGTGCCAACAGCCTTGGTCAGCACGATGGCATCTCCGGGTTGTAGGCCGCTCTTTCGCCATACCTTGTTGGGGTCGATAATCCCATTGACGGTAAGACCGAATGACAGTTCGGCTCCCTCGCTGGAGTGGCCTCCGGCCAGTACGGCACCGGTGGGCTGAATGATGGACATGGCGCCCGCCATCACATCGTACAGGGTTTCCTCAACCACCCGTTCACGACCATAGGGCACGGTGGCAATAGCCAACACTGACTGGGCTTCCGCCCCCATGGCAAAGATATCACCCAATGCATGATTGGCCGCTATGGCGCCAAAGGTATAGGTGTCTTCAATAAATGCCCGAAAATAATCGACGCTTTGCACCATGACCTTGCCTTCCGGCACCGCCAGCATGGCGCAATCATCGGGCGAATCACGTCCAATTAAAACATCGTCACGATGTTCGTCCGGTAACTGCTGCATAACCCGTGACAAAATAGTGGCGCCAACCTTGGCACCACAACCACCGCAGCGCATGGCGAGAGTGGATAGTTCCTTGATCGCTTCCTCATCAGCAATGCCGGATGCCAGCCGGGGACTGTCGTCGCCCTCTTCCATCTCCGGCAACTCATTGAACTTGGCCATGAAGTTTTGATCGATCCAGTTCTTGTAGCGCCATAACCAGGCAGATTCAGAAGACCATCCGCCACGTGACGCAATGGCATATTTATCGCCGGTGCTGACCAGGCCGAGAAAATTCTTTTGCGCGCGGTAAGGACGCATCCGCCCCCCCGTTGCAGCCGCCCTGACATTATCCGAAAGTACCGGGCCCTGGCGTACGGCAAAAACGCCCGATTTGGGTCTTGGATCGGGTAATGCCGCAACATCGCCTGCGGCAAAAATACCTTCATGCGACAGTGATTGCAGATTGGCATCGACCTTGATAAAGCCGTTATCATCAACAGCCAAACCGGCCTCAGCAGGCCAACTCGGTACGGAAGCCGTGGTCACCCAGATGACGGCATCGGCATCAACCGATTCACCATCTTGCAGCATCACCCGGTCAGCTTTTACCTCGGTCACTTCAGTGCGGGTTTTAATGGTGATATTACGTTCAGCAAAAATGCGTTCAAAGCGTTTGCGCACACCGGCATTATGCATAAACATGATGCCATCACTTCTTGCCAACAGGGTGTAGTGCAGGCGCGATGGATCCTGCCCGCTGTTTTTCAGTACCTGTTGTAATCGATGCTGGGTTGCCAGTGCCAGTTCAACGCCGCCTGCCCCACCTCCGACCACCACCATGTGAAAAGTGCCCGTACTCGATTTAACGCGCTCAATCAAGCGCTCCCATTTTTGCAAGAATATATCGATGGGTTTTGCAGCTAGTGCAAACTCGTCTACCCCGGGAATATCAATACTGCGTGGGCGAGACCCCGTATTGATGGATAACAGGTCGTAGGATATGGGAGGACGACCCGGCGCATGAATTTTTTTGTTTTTTATGTCCAGTTTGTCCACTTCCGCATGATACAGCCTTGCCCCGGCAAACCGGGCCAGCGGCCCAAGGTCGATATGGCACTCGTCATAGTCATAGTGGCCGGCAATATAACCGGGTAGCATGCCCGAATAAGGCGTATGAATGTCACGTGTAATCAATGTGATGCGCAGCCCCGGAAGCGGTTTCATGCCCTGACGTTTCAACACGGTCACATGGGCGTGTCCGCCACCGATCAGAACCAGGTCCTTAACTACGGGCGATTGAGTGTGCATGATTTTTTCCTGTTTTGATTGAACTGCGCGCGAAACAGGCAGACATGAAACGGTTCATCCGTTATGCCGCACAAATAAACCGAAAGGAAGCTGAAACGCGTCAATAAAGTTTTTTATGTTTTTCGTTTTCTGTTTACAGAAGTTCCCGGTGTGAAGCTTTCATCAGATTCTGATATTGATAAATTGATACCCATTCCAGGCCCTGGGCTTGTTATCTGTCATCACCTTTGAATTTCGCCATCTTACCCAGGCTTCCATCGGCCAATGGAGAAGATTTGCCGACGCCCACCGCGGGAATTAAAACTCTTGTAATGTTAAACACCTGGCAGGTCGCGCACACGAATTAGAGGTTGTAAATGTACCTTATTTCATTATGCTTCCTGCTTCTGTCGCTAACTAATATGCGATGTAGCGAATACACATCATATTATCAGAAATCATCTTCTTGAATAAGGGTTATAAAGCAAAAACAAACATGAAACTGTTCCAGTTCATAGAAAAGGAAACCAGCAAACCCTACAAACAAATACTACTGATCGTTACCATTGCCGGTATCGCCAACAGTCTTCTGCTTGGTATTGTAAACCATGCCACCCAGGCGGTTGCCGACAATGAAGATCTGACGCAAAATTTTATGCTCTACATGAGTACCTTTGCTTTATTTCTGTATGGACAATGGTATGCCTTCGAACGCGCGATTATTACCATCGAGGATGCCATTTATAATGTGAGAATTCGACTGACCCGCAAGCTTCAACAGGTTGAGTTACCCTTTATGGAAGAAAAGGGCAGTAACAGCCTGTATGCTCGTTTTACCCAGAGTGACAACATGATTTCACAGGCGATTCCTCAAATCACCGGGGCAGCCCAGATGTCGGTGTTACTGGTTTTTTCTTTTCTGTATCTGGCTTACATTTCGCCGCTGAGTTTCCTGATTTCCATGGTGGGCATTCTCATCGCGGCCTTTGTCTTTTTGTCACGCACACGACGTATCAACAATCTGTTGCATGAGGTCCAGCATAAGGAGGTCAGTTATTTCAAGTCCATCTCGCACCTGATCAATGGCTTTAAGGAAATAAAAATCAACCAGCAGAAAGGACAGGATATCTTGCAAAATATTGCCTCCCAATCCGCCGAGATCGAAAACATCAAGATTGAGGTCGGCAAGCAGGAATCCAGGTTATGGGGCCACGGACGAATTCTGGTTTATAGCCTGTTACCGATTCTGATTTTTGTGGTGCCCAGCATTACCGATATACATACCGATAATATATACAAGATATCTTCCACCATACTGTTTATTACCGGCCCGATTGCCATACTGATCAATACCATGCCTGTTCTCAACAGGGTAAACCTGTCGGTAGAAGAACTTGTTCAACTGGAACAAGAAATGGATAAAGCCATTGCCGGTGAAGAATCACAAGACAATAACCAGGCTTTTTCGGAATTTGAGCAAATCGGGCTAAAGGATGTCCGTTTTTCCTACCCCGATTCCAGTCCCGATAAAGGCTCGGAATTTCTAGCAGGCCCATTTGATGAGCAAATCACCAAGGGAGAATTGCTATTTATTATTGGTGGCAATGGCAGTGGAAAGTCAACATTCATCAAACTGTTGACTGGCCTTTACTACCCGGACCAGGGCAATATTTTTGTGAATTCCAGCAAGATAGATAAAACCAATTATCTGGCTTACCGTAATTTGTTCTCTGCCATTTTTACCGACTTTCATCTGTTCGACAAATTCTATGGCGTTAAAAACAGCGATGCTGAAAAAGTTAACCACTGGCTCAAAAAAATGAAGATGCAGGATAAGGTGCAATATCGTGACGGCGGCTTTACCAGTACAAGCCTGTCGACAGGGCAGCGTAAACGCCTCGCCTTTATTGCAGCCATGCTGGAAGAGCGACCCGTGCTGGTAATGGATGAATTTGCTGCGGACCAGGACCCCCAGTTTCGGCAATATTTTTATGAAACACTGTTACCCGAAATAAAAGCCATGGGAAAAACCGTCATTGCGGTGACCCATGATGACCATTATTTTCATGTCGCTGACCGGGTAATAAAAATGCATGATGGAAGAATGATAGAACACGGCTGATCCGTATTGCCAAATACCACTAGCACAAGCATTGCTTATAAAGCGTCAGGAATAATTATTTTACTATATATGCTATAAGGCATATACTTTATCTTATATAGTGTGTTTGCTCACACTACAGTTTACTATTAAACCCTTACCTCAGGAGATTGATTATGCCTATCGCACCTTTTATTTATGGAGTAATCGTAGGATCAGTTGTTACCTATATTGCTAAAGATAAACCCAGCCAGGATATGCTTAAAGACACCAGTGGCAAAGCTGCAGATGGTATCGCAGCCATATCAGGTAAAGTGACCAGCATTTTTAAGAAAAGCGAAGAAGAGGCCGCTGAAAAAGCTGCTGATAAAAAAGATGCGGTGGCATAAATAACAACTCAATCACTAACGCTGCATGTTTTACCGTTACATGCAGCGTGTAGTTTTTTAGATCCTTCCGGTCACGATCTTGCGAAA
>JANTFY010000184.1 GCA_024763185.1 Gammaproteobacteria bacterium
TACTCTTTAACAAGTACGACCAGCCGCGGGTTTCTGGCCTGATGCACATCCGCAAACCAGAACCCCCTGTTGAAATGGGTGCTGAGTTGCGGCTCCAGCTGCTGTATTTCATCGGTCTCAACCGCCTGCATATTTACCCGGTGCCGCTCAGACCAGGCCAGTGGATGTTCATTTTCGTAATCGCCCAGAATTAACATGCTGCTGTGCAGAAATTCGGCATCTTTACCCGTTGCTTTTTGTAACTGTTCAATGAGTTCCGGATAGAGTTGTTGGCTCAGTCCGGCCAGGCGGGTGACTTCATCGGGGTAGCGCCACGGGTACAGCGGGGAGATGATGCCGCCGCCGGCCCAGGAGGATTCCTGTCCGAGTTGTTGACGATCGATCAGGGTAACCTGTAGTCCGGCTTTATCGAGTTCATAGGCGGTTAACAGGCCAATAATGCCGCCACCAACAATGATTATGGAAGACATGGTTTTGTATCGGGGGACAACCGCAGATTCATCGCTCACATGATATCGCTTTTGGTGTAGAATCGCACTCCGGTTTAGCGGAGGAAGTGATGCAGATCATAATTAACGGCCAGAATCAGACGGTTGAAAGCGATATTACCCTTGCCGCTTTATTGCAACAGGCGGGTTTGGCCGGTAAGCGGCTGGCCGTTGAAGTGAATGAAAACATTGTGCCGAAAAGCCAGCACGCTGAAACAGTGGTCACCGAGGGTGACAAAATTGAAATAATTCACGCCATCGGGGGTGGCTGATACATGCAACACAAAGATGAATTGATCATTGCGGGTAAGTCCTATCAGTCTCGTTTGTTGGTGGGTTCCGGTAAATATAAGGATCTGGAAGAAACCCGTCTGGCAACCGAAGCCAGCGCGGCTGAAATTATTACCGTGGCGATACGCCGTACCAATATCGGGCAAAATGCCGATGAGCCGAATTTACTGGATGTCGTGCCACCCGAAAAATACACCATCCTGCCCAATACCGCGGGTTGCTTCGATGCCAAGGAGGCCGTGCGCACCTGTCGATTGGCGCGTGAATTGCTGGATGGCCACAAGCTGGTAAAACTCGAAGTGTTGGCGGACCAGAAAACCCTGTTCCCGCATATTCTGGAAACCCTGAAGGCAACCGAAACCCTGGTGGCGGATGGCTTTGATATCATGGTTTACACCAATGATGATCCTGTCATTGCCCGGCAACTGGAAGAGATGGGCTGTGTTGCGGTCATGCCACTGGCTGCACCTATCGGTTCAGGCCTTGGTATTCGAAATCCTTATAATATTCTCGAAATAATTGAAAATGCCAATGTGCCGATTATTGTTGACGCAGGCGTGGGTACGGCTTCTGATGCAGCAATTGCGATGGAACTGGGCTGCGACGGAGTGTTGATGAATACCGCCATTGCGGCGGCTAAAGATCCCGTTCTAATGGCCAGTGCGATGAAAAAAGGCATACAGGCTGGCAGGGAGGCATTTCTCGCAGGACGCATGCCGAAAAAACGTTATGCGTCTGCCTCATCCCCCATCGAAGGTTTAATTGCCTGAATGGAAAATACGGGTCAGGCCGATACAAAAAAGCGTTCCATCCGCAGTTTTGTCAAACGCAGTGGACGCCTGACGACAGGGCAACAAGAGGCTCTCGAACAACTCTGGCCTCGTTATGGCATTGAGTTTGATGCCACAAAAAAACTGGATTTTGTCACGATTTTTGCGGGACTTGAATCGATCAAGCTTGAAATCGGCTTTGGTAACGGTGATTCGCTGGTGCAAATGGCGCACAATGATCCGGGCAGTGGTTATTTGGGTATCGAAGTGCATGAACCCGGTGTGGGTCACTGCCTGATCAAGGCTGAACAGACGGGGGTTGAAAACCTCAGGATCATGTCGCGCGATGCGCTGGATATTCTTGAATACATGATACCGGATGCCACGCTGGATGCGGTGTTTCTGTTTTTTCCGGATCCCTGGCATAAGAAAAAACACCATAAGCGTCGTATTGTTAACCGGCTTTTCAGGGATGAAATGGCGCGGGTATTAAAACCCGGTGGCGTGTTGCATATGGCCACTGACTGGCAGGATTACGCTGAGCACATGGCTGAAAATATGTTGGCAGATGAAAGGTTTACCAATCTGGGCGATGAAAATGGCTTTAGCCCAAAACCGGACTATCGGCCGCAAACAAAGTTTGAGCGCCGCGGCCTTAAGTTTGGGCACGGTGTGTGGGACCTTATGTTTCGCTTGTCCTCTTCTCAATGATCGACTGCTAGTTTCGTAAGGACTGGATAAATGCTTCGGCTACCGGGTTATTAATGCTGGAGCGATTACGTGCAATCCACAAGGTAAGTGGAATTTTTAGCGGATCCACCTTTATATGTTTCAGCAGCCCCTGTTGCAGCGCGTCCTTTACAGCAAAACGGGGCAGAAAACTCATGTGTCGACCCCTTCCCAGCATTTCGATGATAGTGTCCGTTGAACCTACTTCCAGTGTGATATTGAGTTGCCTGACACCCAGTTCCAGCAGCTTGCGATCCAGTATGATGCGCATCGAGGATTGTGACTCCCGCAATACAAATTTTTGTAAAACCAGTTGTTGCAGATCGATGGTTTCGAACTGGCTGAGCGTGTGGGCGGGCGCACACACCAGGATCAATTCGTCTTCCAGCCATTTTTGTACAAGTATGTCGGGATGATCTGGCGCCTTTTCGATCAGGGCAATGTCAGACAGCCCGGTGGCCAGGCGTGTTTGAATGCGCCTGGAGTAACTCATTCGGCTTTGCAGGCTGTATTCCGGGTGGTTGTCTGAAAAATTAAGCAGTATTTCGGGCAGCAGGTATTCGCCAATTGAATAGGTGACCTCAAGTCTGAGCCTGTTCATGCCACGCGTCAGGCTTTGCAGGTCTTCCAGCAGGGAGTTCTGGTAATCCAGTACCAGTCGGGAATAGGCATATACGCGTTCTCCGGCCGGGGTCAATTCCAGTTTTCGCCCCTGTCGCCGCATCAAGTCGGTGCCATAACATTCCTCAAGCGCACGTAACCGCTTGGTGACAGCTGGCTGTCCGATATGCAGGGAACGCCCGGCATGCTCTACCCCGCCCAGTTCAACAATGGCTCTGAGGGCTGCCAGCCCGTTGAGATCAGGCAGTTTTATATATTCCATTTAGGAATATTAATGTATTTTAATTCATTTGAAAACCAGGTGTTACCTGAACATAATACACTTCGCACAAATTGTGCCTTGGTACCGGGCTGCCACAGTCAATAACACTTCCTTCTAGGAAGTGATCTCCATCTGGAAATTGAATCAACCTGATTTTACTGATCAGGTACAACTTTCTTTTTTTGAGAATTTTTACATGAATACTGCCGTATCCAACGAACCTGCCCCACAAGAGAGTTGTTCTTTCCTGTCCTGTTTTTCCACCAAACAAAAGGTTGCCGCCATCATCTTTATCTTGATGGGGGTTTACCTGTCTTCCATTGTTCCCACCTTGGCTATTGCCTGGGTAATCTCAATCCTGGTGTTAACCATCTACCTGTTTGCGTTCGAAATTGTGGAAGTGGATGTGGCGGCAATCACCATCATGGTGCTGCTGGGTCTGAGCGCCTTGCTGGCCCCGGTGATGGGCCTGGAGCAGGGTCTGGTGGATAGCCGTCACCTGTTTGACGGTTTCAGTTCCAACGCGGTGATGTCTATCATAGCGGTCATGATAATCGGTGCCGGGCTCGATAAAACCGGCTTGATGAGTAAAGTGGCCAGTTTTATTTTGAAGGTTGGTGGCAAGACGGAAAGCCGGATTATTCCCATTATTTCAGGTACGGTGGGTATCATTTCCTCTTTCATGCAGAATGTTGGCGCCGCGGCGCTTTTCCTGCCGGTGGTGAGTCGTATCTCTGCACGCTCTGGTCTGCCCATGTCCAGGCTGTTGATGCCGATGGGTTTTACCGCCATTCTCGGTGGTACGGTGACCATGGTAGGTTCCAGCCCCCTGATTCTGCTCAACGACCTGATCCTGACCTCCAACAAGGCTTTACCCGCCGATCAGCAAATGGAAACCTGGGGACTGTTCTCGGTGACACCTGTCGGCCTGGCCCTGGTGGCAACCGGTATTATTTATTTTGTGATCGCGGGTCGGTTTGTGTTGCCGGTCACCCAGTCTGATAAAAGTAAATCGTCCGATCCCATGAAGTATTTTCGTGATGTTTACAACATCGATTATGGTCTCTACGAAATCGTGGTGCCTGATAGCAGTAAATTGATCGGCCAGAAACTGGATGATGTCGAATCCGTTTATCGCATCCGTATTATTGCCAACAAACTTGGGGGGCAGGCAAGCCAGGTGGGTCCGGGCACGTTGGCGCGTGATACCGAGTTTCAACCTGGCATGGTACTGGGCGTAGTGGCGGCCCCCGGTCACCTGGAACATTTCGTTGAAAAGTATGAACTTATCCGGCGCGACTCCCTGCGTACCTTCGTGGATGACTTGTCGACAGCCAAGGCGGGTATCGCGGAAGTGGTTATTCCTCCGGGCTCCCACCTGATCGGTAAATCCGCTCGCGATGTATGGATGCGCAAGGTCTATGGCCTGGCCCTGGTGGCCCTGCATCGCAATGGAGAAACACTGCGCGAAGGGGACGATATTCGTAACATGCCATTACGTGCCGGGGATACGCTGGTGGTGCATACCACCTGGCTGGCCCTGGATCGCCTGACCAAGGATCGCAATTTCGTAGTGGTGACGACCGAGTATCCGCAAGAGGAAAAGCTGCGCCCGGAAAAACTCAAGTGGGCGGCCCTGTTCTTCACTATTGCCCTGGGGCTGGTACTGTTTTCCGATTTGCGTCTTTCTATTGCCTTGTTAACGGGTGCCATCGGCATGATTCTGTCCGGCGTATTGAAAATTGATGAAGCCTATGAGGCGGTGAGCTGGAAAACTGTTTTTCTATTGGCCTCGTTGATTCCGCTGGGATTGGCGGTGGAAACCAGTGGTACCGCCCGATGGATTGCCGAGCAGGTATTGGCGGTGGTCGGAGATGCGCCGGGCTGGGTGATACAGGCCTCGGTGGCGGCCCTGGCTACCTTTTTCACCCTGGTCATGTCCAACGTGGGAGCGACCGTGTTGCTGGTAC
>JANTFY010000185.1 GCA_024763185.1 Gammaproteobacteria bacterium
GCCAAAGCCATTACGATCGGTGAAATACCGGATCAGTTGGCGCAAGCGGATATCGTGATTTCGTCGACCGCCAGCCAGTTGCCGATACTGGGCAAGGGTGCAACGGAGTCGGCCCTGAAAAAACGTAAACATCGCCCTATTTTTATGGTAGATCTGGCCGTGCCGCGTGATATTGAGGCCGAAGTGGGCGGTCTGGATGATGTATTTTTGTATACCGTGGATGATCTTAAGGAGGTTATCGACGAAAACCGCCGCTCGCGCGAGGAGGCGGCTGACGAGGCCATGGATATCATCGAAACCGAGGTACAGCATTTTGACCACTGGGTGAAAACGCACCAATCAGCCGATGAGATTCGCTCTTTGCGCGGCAATGCCGAACTGGTTAAACAGGAATGCCTGAAAAAAGCACGGTTGATGCTGGAAAATAAGGAAGATCCGGCCCGGGTACTGGATGTGCTGGCTTCCAATCTGACCAATAAACTCATTCACGGGCCGACCCTGGAAATGCGCAGGGCATTGAAAGAAGATGATCAACAGTTGATTCAGTTATTGCACTCCCTGATCAAAAACTGATAAACGCTGTTTTACTACGATTTCCCCGCAGAGGTACACAATGAAACCGTCCATATTGAGCAAGCTTGAAATTCTCAGCGCGCGTCATGAAGAAATTGCCGGATTATTATCCGAGCCTGAAATCATCAATGATCAAAACCAGTTTCGCAGCCTGTCGATGGAATATGCGCAGCTGGAAGACGTGGTCAAGGCTTTCGAGGCTTACCGCAGCGCCGAACAGGATTTTAATGGTGCCCAGGAAATGCTCAAGGAAGACGATGCCGAGCTGCGTGAGATGGCCGAAGAGGAACTGGACGATGCGCGTCAGCGCATGGAAGGCCTGGAGCTGGAGTTACAGAAACTGTTGCTGCCGAAAGACCCCAATGATAACAGCAATGTTTTTCTGGAAATCAGGGCCGGCACCGGTGGAGACGAGGCGGCGATCTTTGCCGGTGACCTGTTCCGCATGTACAGCCGTTTTGCAGAAAGCAAGAAATGGCAGGTTGAAGTGCTCAACAGCAATGAAGGCGAACATGGCGGTTACAAGGAAATTATCGCGCGAATTATTGGCGCCGGTGCCTACTCCTACCTGAAGTTTGAATCCGGCGCTCACCGTGTACAACGTGTGCCCGAAACGGAGTCACAGGGCCGCGTGCATACCTCGGCCGCCACCGTGGCGATTATTCCCGAAGCAGAAGACGTGAAAATGATCGAAATCAATCCGGCCGATTTACGCATCGATACCTTTCGTGCATCCGGCGCCGGTGGTCAGCACGTCAATAAAACCGATTCCGCGATCCGCCTGACCCATCTGCCTACCGGCACGGTCGTGGAATGCCAGGATGAACGTTCTCAACACAAAAACAAGGCGCGTGCGATGTCGCTGCTGCAGGCGCGAATCTACGACGCCGAAAAACAAAAACAGGAAAAGGAACAGGCGGCGGAACGTAAATCGCTGGTGGGCAGTGGTGATCGCTCGGAACGCATTCGAACCTATAATTTCCCCCAGGGCCGCCTGACCGATCATCGCATCAATCTAACCCTGTACAAACTCGATGACGTTATGTCCGGTGATATGGGGCAGGTCATAGAGCCATTGATGAACGAACATCAGGCTGAACAATTAGCCAGCCTGGCGGCAGAAAACTGATTCACACCATCAAACAACAGCTTGAATGGGCCAGCCAGAAACTGGAACCCAGTAGTGACAGCGCAAGGCTGGACAGCGAAATCCTGCTGGCATTTTGCCTGCATAAAAACCGCAGTTACCTGATGACCTGGCCTGAAAAGGAATTAAACCCGGATCAGCTCGACTGTTTCCAGGATTTGGTCAGGCGCAGGCTGGATCAGCCCATTGCTTACCTGACGGGCACCCGCGAATTCTATTCGATGGAGCTCAAAACCAATAAACACACGCTGGTACCGCGGCCCGAGACCGAGATGCTGGTTGACCGGGTATTGCAGTTAATCGGCGATAAACAATCAGCGCGTATACTGGAGCTGGGTACCGGAACCGGTGCCATTGCACTGGCGATAAAACAACATGCCCCGCAATGTCTCATCCTTGCCACAGACGTAAACCCGGAGACCCTGGCCGTGGCCAAAGGCAATGCATCACAACATCGGCTGGATGTGCAGTTCCTGTTATCGGACTGGTATCACTCGGTCAGTGCACAACCAGGGTTTGATATCATTGTTTCAAATCCGCCTTACATCGCGGCTGGAGACAGCTGCCTTAAGGAGGGTGACCTGCCTGCAGAGCCGCGACAGGCCCTGACCAGTGGTGAAAGTGGGCTGGAGGCGTTACAGGTCATCATTCAACAGTCCGGTGAATATCTGAATAAAAAAGGCTGGATCGTGCTCGAGCACGGTTATGATCAAGCGCAGGAGGTGCAGAAAATGTTGCAACAGAACGATTTTGTTGAGATCGGTCTGTTAACCGATTTCAATGATTTGGCACGGCTGACCTCGGCACGAAAAAGCAGTTAAAAGGGCAATCAATACCATCAAGAAAAGTGTTGAATTTTACTATTTGCCAGCGTACGCTTTGGCAATGGATGAGCCTATTTACATCAGAAAAAGAATGGTTTGCCTGACCCGCTCAGGTCCGCAAACCCAGGCGAAGGAAGCCTGCGCTGCGTTGCGCGGCGTTAAGGGCATTATCGATGTACATCCCATCAGCAGTTATCGCCTGTCTCTGACCTACTCCCTGGAAGACTTAAGCTTTGAACTGGTGGAGGCTTTATTGACTGAGCTGGGTTTTTATCTGGATTCATCGCTATTTGCGGTAATACGCCGCAATGTCTACCAATACCTGGAAGATAATGTGCGTGAAAAGATTCATGCTGACGAGAAGGAACAGTCACTGGTCTGTAATATCAACGATGAATTGCGGCATGACGAGCCGGAGAAGTACTGGAATAATTACCGGTAAGTATTGTCCTGCTGCAAGGGGCCATCAGCGGCCTTAAGCCTTAAATATCCGGCATCAAATATCCGGCATCAATTTGTTCCTGTTATAGGTGGATGTAGGCTGAGCAGGAATTCACATTCAATAGAATATATTTCTTCGCAGCAACATAAGCATATAAAACGTGCGCGAGCATTTTATCCGATTAAATGCTTGATATGATAAAAACGAACAACAATCTATCTGCGCCAACTTTCGAACCATAGTAAAATCCCCGTCATGAAAGACGAACAACTCCTGCGCTACAGCCGTCAGATCATGCTGCCTGATATCGATGTCGAAGGGCAGCAAAAATTGATTGATGCCACGGTGCTGGTGATCGGTCTCGGCGGGCTGGGATCTTCAGTGGCCTATTACCTGGCCGGCGCGGGTGTTGGGCATTTAATCCTCAATGATTTTGATAAGGTGGACTGGAGCAATCTGCAGCGCCAGATTATCCATAATGAAAATCGCATTGGCACCAATAAAGCGGAGTCTGCCAGGCAGACGCTTGCAGCCTTGAATTCAGATATCAAGATTACTGCTATCAGTGACAGGCTGGACAAGGCGTCGTTGTTGGAACTGGCGAAAACCTGTGATGTGATTGTTGATGGAACGGACAATTTCCGTAGCCGTAATTTGATTAATGAAATCAGCCTGCTCAGTGGCAAACCACTGGTTTCCGGAGCGGCAATTCGCATGGAGGGCCAACTCAGTATTTTTAATGCTTCAGATGACAGCCCCTGTTACCAGTGCCTGTACGGTAATAATACCGAAGATGAAGACATGACCTGTTCCAATAACGGGGTGCTGGCCCCCGTGGTTGGCATTATCGGTGCGCTTCAGGCTAATGAAACGATCAAGTTACTGGCCGGTTTCGGTGATACTCTGGAAGGACGCTTGCTGATCCTGGATGCAAAAAGCATGAGTATTCGCACTTTGGCACTGGCACCGGACCCTGCCTGTGATTGTCATCAGTTGCATAACAATGGCTAAGGGTTGGTAGCCTTTTGCGGTCGATTTACCAGGTAAACTCCGATGAGTATCAGTAGCCCTCCTAACAACAGGGACAGTGTTATGGTTTCATCGAGAATGATATAACCCATAATGATGGCACTGACCGGCACAAAAAATACAAATACCGCACCTTGTGAAGCTCCGAGTTCTTTCACGCCTGCAAAAAACCAGACAAATCCCGCTGCTGTGCCGAGTATGGCGAGGTAAGCGATTGAGCCCATCAAGGTCGGGGTGAGTTTGGCGCTAAAAGTCTGCCCGCTAAGCACTATCCATATAGCCAGAAGTAAACTTCCGCTGATACAGGAGTAGGTGACCAGGCTTAAGGGGTCAAGTGGCGATTCAGAGTGCATCAGTTTTTTACCCAGCAGGGTATAAACAGCCCAGGATAATGAACTGCCTAACAATGCAAACTCCCCTGCTCCAATATTGGTGGAGAAAAGATGAGCCAGGTCTCCGCGTGACAATACCAGCGTGACTCCTATGCTACTGAGTAATAGACCGATAGCATGGACAGAGCGGATGAACTGATTAAAAAACCAGGCTGAGCCCAGCATCACCCATATGGGGTTAGAGGTGATGATCAGGGCGCCACGACCGGCTTCTACGGTTTGTAGGCCAAAAAAGAAAAACAGGTTGTAAATGGTCACCCCGCTTAAACCCAGTAACAGAATATAAAAAATCTGCTGTCGGTTGAGGCGGGGTAAGTAACCCTGGTGAAGATATAAAATAACCAACAACGCCAGGGAAGCCGTAGCAAAACGTAATAAAGCCGCGACTTCGACCGAGGTATCGATGACCGCGTATTTCGCAGCAATAAAGGTACCTCCCCAGGCAAGAACCGCTGCGCTTAACTTGATATAAATCAGTAAGCGTGGCATCAGTCTAGCTGGGTGATTTTGAAACCGGCTTGACGTAGTCGAAACAGCAGGCCATCCGTACCCAGCAGGTGGGCGGTACCCACCAGGACCATTTCAGTATCTGCAGTTTCCAGCATGCGCATTATTTGAGGCATCCAGTTATCATTGCGTTGCACCAAAAGCTGTTGGTAAACCGGTTCAAATTCGGAGCGCATAGGTTCTACAAATAACGC
>JANTFY010000186.1 GCA_024763185.1 Gammaproteobacteria bacterium
CAAATCTCCGGCAGCGCGATGAGTGCCCAGTCGCTGCGCTTGAATACCATCGCCAGCAACATGGCAAACGCTGAAACGGTCGCAGCTTCGGAACAGGAAGCCTATCGCTCCCGGCAAACCGTGTTCCAGAGTTATGTGTTCGATAAATCACGCCCTGCAGAAAGCGGGGTCAACATGTTAGGTGTGGTGGAAAGTGATGCACCGGTGCGCAAGATGTATGACCCGCAAAATCCGCTGGCCAACGAGCAGGGTTACGTGTTCACCAGCAATGTGGATACGGTAGAGGAAATGGTCAATATGTTATCCTCATCGCGTTCCTATCAAAATAATGTGGAAGTGTTGAATACCTCCAAAGACTTGATGGTGCGAACCCTGTCACTTGGAAATTAACGCATGCGTAATTAGTGAGAACCTGAACCATGTCAGACATTGATACTAAAAACCTGTACACCGATCTGGGGATTAACAAACCCAAACAGACCGAGAGCAAAGCCAATGATAAGTTGGGCCAGGCCGAATTCCTCGAATTGATGACCGCCCAGCTTAAGTTTCAGGATCCATTGAAACCGATGGAAAATGGGGAGTTTCTGGCGCAGATGGCCCAGTTCGGTACGGTCAGTGGTATCAATGAATTGAATTCGGCATTCAGCAGCATGAGTGCGGCGTTCCAGTCCAACCAGGCTCTGCAGGCATCGACCATGGTCGGACGTTCGGTACTGGTGCCGAGTGACCAGGTCCGTTTGAGCGATGAAGGCCAGTTGAAGGCGGCGGTGGACCTGGAGCAGCCTGCCAGCCAGGTGGTGATCAATGTCCATAATGCCAGTGGCCAACTGGTGCATCGTATCGATATGGGGCGCCAGCAGGCGGGTCTGTTGAATGTCGAATGGAATGGCATGAATGCGGATGGAGACCGGGTGTCACCCGGCCTTTACACCGTATCTGCAGAATTGCACCAGGGCGATAACGTCTCTGCCGGCAACATCCTGACAGCCGTTCAGGTTGAAAGCGTGACCCTGGGTCAGGCCGGCCAGGATTTAACCTTAACCGTTTCAGATCTGGGTGATATCAGTATGAGCCAGATTCGAAAAATTATGTAAACAGCCAGGTCTTTGTGGTCCTGGAATAGAGGGGAAATGATATGTCTTTTAATACAGCATTAAGTGGCTTGCAGGCTGCATCGATAGACCTGAGTGTCACCAGTAACAACATTGCCAACTCGGCGACAACTGGATTTAAATTTTCCAGGGCTGAATTTGGTGATATTTACGCGGTTTCACCGTTCGGCAACAATCCGACTGCGGTGGGTAATGGTGTGCAGGTGGATGCCGTCAGCCAGCAGTTCACCCAGGGAAATTTTGAATTTACCGATAACAGCCTGGATCTGGCGGTCAGTGGTCAGGGCCTGTTCGTGGTCAGTCAGAATCAGGCAGGCACCGATCGTTCCTACAGTAGGGCCGGTGAATTTCGTGTCAATGAAAGTGGTTTCGTGGTTAATAACGATGGACGCTACCTGCAGGCTTTTCCGGTGGATGCCAATACCGGCTCTGTGACATCCACCAGTTTAAATACCACAACTTCCATTCAGCTTCCGCCTTCAACCGGCGCTCCCCAGGCAACCACCGAGATCGAGATCGGTTTGAATCTGAATTCCAGTGCCACGGCGCTGGATCCGGCAAACTTTGATCCAAGCGCGAGCAATACCTATACCAACTCAACCTCGAGTACCGTCTATGATTCCCTCGGCGAGTCGCATGTATTTACCTACTATTTTGTGAAGGATGTGCCCGGTTCGGCAACCAATGCGGCGAATGATCCGAATCAGTGGCAGATGTTTACCTATCTGGATGGCGACCCGGTAGATATCGGGGCAGGGGGTAATGCAATAGTGCACCCGGACCCTTCAGCGGTCGCCCCGGCAACCACGATTGCACAGGTTTCTGCCCAATTTAATTTTAACCCGGACGGAACACTCAATTCGACGGCCCCGGGCACCATTGCTAACGTGCCCATCACGCTGTCCAATGGCGCAAACCAGTTGGCGTTAACGCATGACTTTGCGAACAATACCACGACCCAGTTTTCCGCCAACTTTTCAGTCAATACGCTGGATCCCACGGGTTACACCACGGGTCGCCTGACCGGTCTGGATGTGTCGGAAGAAGGCCTGATTCGGGCAACCTACACCAATGGTACGTCGACGCCTATCGGCAAAGTGGCGCTGGCAGATTTTCCCAATAGCCAGGGCCTAGTGAATATTGGAAATACCTCCTGGGATGAAACCACCGAGTCCGGAGCGGTGATTGCCGGCGAAGCGGGTTCGGGTCGATTCGGTCTGATCCAGTCCGGTGCGCTGGAGGCCTCCAATGTGGACCTGACCCAGCAACTGGTTAACCTGATTACCGCGCAGCGAAATTTCCAGGCCAATGCGAGGTCGATTGAAACCTCCAATACCTTGACCCAGACCATTATTCAGATCCGTTAGTTAATATAAAAGCATCGGGATAACACTATGGACCGTTTTTTATACATCGCAATGAATGGGGCTAAAAATGCCCTGCATGCCCAGCAGACCAATGCCAATAACCTGGCCAATGTCAGTACGATCGGGTTCAAGGCGCAGTTGGATCATTTTCAGCGCCAGGATGTGTACGGTCCGGGTTTTGCCAGCCGTGCCTATGCCAGCGATCAGCAGTTGGGTGACGATTTCAAACACGGACCGGTGATGACCACCGGGCGTGATCTGGATGTCACCATCAACGGAGATGGCTGGTTTGCGGTACAGGCGGATGACGGCTCAACTGCTTATTCAAGACGTGGTGATTTTCGTACTGATCCCAGTGGCCTGTTGTTAAATGGTGCCAACCAGATTGTCATGGGTGAGGGTGGCCCTATCACGATTCCGGAATTCGAAAGCCTGGTGATAGGCCGTGACGGCACCATCAGTATCCGTGCTGCCGGCCAGGCGGCCAATACCCTGGTGGCAGTGGATCGACTGATGCTGGTGAAACCGGAAGTATCCAGCCTTGAGCGCGGCGCTGACGGCTTGTTTCGTACCCGTGATGGTTTTCCCGCTGCACCGGATGCTTCGGTCACCCTGACCAATGGCGCGCTCGAGGCCAGCAATGTCAATACGGTCGATGCGATGGTCAAGATGATGGAATATGCACGTTTTTATGAAACCCAGGTCAAATTAATGAACACCGCCAATGATAACGATGCGGCCAGTGCACGCCTGATGCGGTTAAGTGGTTAAGGCTTTTTAGCACCAATAGAAAAGGCCCAGGTGATATCGATGGGTCAGGATAGGAATTCATCGGGGCATTGACGGGATACGGGCGTACCTGTCGTGAAGGTGGTTTTGATTCCTGGCCTTTCGTTTTTACCCTGCAACACGAGCTGGATGCCGTGGCCGGGCTGTCGACGAAGCGGACACTTTTTATTAAGTTTCAGGGTTCATGAACTGGGTGGGGTGCTGGATAGAAATAAAAAAGCCTGAACGGGTGTTCAGGCTTGTTAACGCTTACCAGTTATTTATTCGCACTCTGGCTCTTCCTCTTCACCGCCTTTGTTCGGTTTCTTTTTCTGATCATCCGTGGCCGTTACCTCGGTATCTTCTGAGGTCGCGCCGTGGTCATCGGCATAGGTGGCCGAGTTGAAACCCAGCAGGCTGATTGTCAGGATAAAAAAAGTGAACAGTTGTTTCATGGGTATCTCCATTGGTTAGCGTTTGCAAATCAGTGTAGAACAGTTAGCTGAACCGTACATGAATGGCTTTGTAACGAGTTTGTGGGTTCAGGTAAGCGATGGTCTTATCGGCATCGAAGGGATTGGTTCCGCGAAAAATTGATCGTCAGCGAGAGAATTTTATAAAGACATAAGAAATGGTGAATGGATATCAGGCATCGATGCGAGTATTGTCCTCCCGGTTTGAATTTACCTGGGTTGATGCTAAAGATACCTTATCTGTGTTAACCGTTTGATTATTTCCCGGAATACCAACATGACCGAAAAAGAGTTTGCGGAAACCTCCTTGACCATTGGCCTGGTCGTGATGATTTCCTATATGGTTTTTATCGTGTACAAACTGGGCAAGGATTCCAAAGCAGGTAAATTCGGCTCGTTCATTTTATTCCTGGTGCTGGGTCTGGGTATCTTCGGGTTTATCATCAAATTCGTCATAAAAATGGTGCTGACCAGTCAGTTGGACTGACTATTGTGCCCATCCGATAATTTCACTCCGACCAGGCATCTGGAACATTTATAGGCCTATTTGTTTGAAAGGGTTTATAAAATCTCTCAATACGCTAAACCGGGATTATCTGGGCATACTGTCGCATGAAGTTTTAGATGAAAAAAACGAGGCGATTCAGCGTGGGAGGAAAAAGTGCCCGCGATTGTAAAGGAAATGATTAAAAAACAGCAGGGCCTCAAAGCTCAGTAAAGAATGCCCTTATAGACCCCGGCATTTCAGGTTACAATGAGGGTCCATACAAAATAATAATACCATGGCCAAAGCAAGCTTCTATTGGCACGATTATGAAACCTGGGGAGCAAATCCCAGGGTTGATCGCCCCGCACAATTTGCCGGTATCAGAACGGACCAGGATCTGGTAGTTATTGGCGAGCCGCTGATGATTTACTGCCAACCCACGGCCGATTTTTTGCCTCATCCCGAAGCGGTATTGATAACCGGAATTACCCCGCAACAGGCCCTGGCTGAAGGTGTCAACGAAGCCAGTTTCTTCAAGCAGATTCATGCCGAGTTTACCCGGCCCAATACCTGTGTAGTGGGGTATAACAGTATTCGCTTCGATGAAGAGGTGACCCGTTTTGGTTTTTACCGAAATTTTATCGACCCGTATGCTTACAGTTGGCAAAACAGTAACAGTCGTTGGGATGTGCTCGATTTGATGCGCCTGACACATGCACTTCGACCTGAAGGCATCAACTGGCCATTGAATGACAATGGAGTGGCCAGCTTCAAACTGACCGACCTGACCGCGGCCAATGACATTGAACAAATTGGCGCGCACGATGCTTTGGTCGATGTCAGGGCCACGATAGCGATGGCCAAACTGGTCAAACAAAA
>JANTFY010000187.1 GCA_024763185.1 Gammaproteobacteria bacterium
GTGATGTCATGCAGGCCTGTGCGGAACCGCGCCCGGGGCAACCGGGCAGCTGGATTTCACCGGCCATGATTGAAGCCTACAGCCAGCTGTTCAAGGCCGGGTACGCACAGTCCTATGAATGCTGGGACAAGGATAACATCCTGGTGGGCGGTTTGTACGGGGTGACGCTGGGGCGGGTATTTTTTGGCGAATCCATGTTCAGCCGGTCGAGCAATGCCTCCAAGGCCTGCCTTGATGCGCTGATAAATTCCCAGCAGTTCGATTTGATCGATTGCCAGATGAATACACAACATCTGCTCAGCCTGGGAGCCTGCGACATTTCTCGCCATCAATTCGAGCAACTGCTTGCCAGCCATATCCAAATATGAATTAATTAAACAAACACTTGCGGAAACACACATGACGAGAATTACATACCTGCTCAGTTTAGTTTTAGCCCTGTTCAGCTTTGATCTGTTGGCAGCCACTGCCCTGCCCGGCCCATTAATCGATGCCGATTGGCTGGCTGAAAACATTGATAAGGTGCAGATCCTCGATACCCGCAAGGAACTGGATACCTTTACAAAAGAGGGGCACATCGAAAACGCAGTGCTGGTTGATGTGAATAAAATTCGCATTGAGCGTGAAATTGACGGTAAAAAATTAACCCGCATGCGCCCAGACCCGGACAGCTTCCAAGCATTTATGCGCCAGCACGGTATCAATAACGACAGCATCGTGGTCATTACCCATCGTGGTAAAACTTCCGGTCATGTCGCGGGCGCCGCACGGCTTTACTGGCACTTTAAATATTATGGTTTCGAACAGGTTGCGCTGCTAAATGGTGGCAATGCGGCCTGGGTTGAGGCACTGGAAGATTTAACCGACGAAGACAGCCCGGTCACAACGGGTAATTACACCGTGGGCGAGCAACAACATCAAATCGTTGCCACCCGGCAGCAGGTAAAAGATGCCATGAACAACAACGCGGTCCAGCTTATTGATACGCGTGAGTTACGCTACCACATCGGCATCGATAAAAAAGATTACGTTTATGCCTATGGCCATATTCCCGGATCCAGAATCCTGCCTTACAAGTTTCTCAACCCGGCGAAAGGCATCGCGGAGTTCTTTGCCGGGGAAAAACTGCAGCTCATTGTCGATGCATTACGTATTGATGGCAATAAGGAACTGATTTTGTACTGTAACAGCGCCTACGAATGCTCGTCAGACTGGTTTGTATTACATGAGCTGCTGGGCATGAAAAAGGTCAGAATTTATGACGGCTCCCTGCACCAATGGACGCAATATGAAGACAGCCCGATGACCACCAAGGTTTCGCAGTAACAGTTTGTGGCCTAATCCACATTGACCGCGAAATAGGCATTCAAATACTTTCCAGTGACTATCAAATCGAAACTTTTAATCGTGGCCTTATTGATTGCGCTGGGCATCATACTGGAGGTCTATGGTTTACTGGATGCGCGCCACCTGCTCAACCTGGCACGTTCTTATACCGATCAATGGTGGCTGATACTGATACTGATTGCGCTGCAGGCTTTACTGTTTACCTTTGCTCTCGCCGGCTCGGTTTTTTTATGGGTGGTGGCACCGCTGTATCCTCCTGTTACAGCCACATTCATCCTCACCGCGGGCGGTCTTGTGGGCGGTATGGGGGCTTACCTTTTCTCACAATTCCTGACCGAAGACTGGATAAAAAAAATTGAAAAATCACACACCTATCGCCTGCTGCATCAACAGGATAATTTTTTCACCCTGTTCGCTTTGCGTGTTTTCCCCGCCTTCCCGCATGCCGTAGTAAATTACAGCTCGGGCGTTTTAACGGTTAAAAAATCACATTTTATTGCGGCTGCAATTCTCGGTATTGGGATTAAATCCTATGTGTATTGCAACGTAATCTATAACGCCAGTAGCACGGCGTCGGTCGAGGAATTGATCGATATAAAAACGCTCGGTCCCTTGTTGATTTTATCGATGCTGAGCCTGGCCGGTGTCGTTATTCATTACCGTTTGACCCGTAAATAGAGCCCAGAATTCTCGTATTGCCGCTTTATAATCACCTATCAGTGTTTACTAAGCACAATAACCCATAATATCTCCGGCTGAATACATTCCTGGTTACGGCCTAGAATTTCGATATTTCACCCTGGCCAATAAAGTTAAAGCCATGGCTATTACCAGTAATGCCAGATACGGGTACTTAATGGTATAGATCAATGGCAGCAATATTGCCCTGGTGAAAGCCCTCAAGCCTGCCTGATCTCGAATAATATCTGCTATCGGTGGTGAGAATTGATAGTACTTGGACACGAGCCATTGTCCAGGTGAATGATTCAAAAGGTGCTCATCCCGAAACTGGCGCAGTACCTCTATATCTTCGTGCATATCTGTACCATAAGCCGCTGTAGCAATGAAACAACCGCCACCACCGCCACCAGAACTGCCTCCTGTGCCTGTGCTTACCACGGGCATACCCGGATCCACAATCCTGCCATCCTGCATCAAATCATGATCTCCCCAGCGTCCATCGGTAAAATGCAAGCGGATAACATTATCTGTAATTTCAGCGCCGCGTACTCCATCATAGTAGAATTCGTACCAGGCTGCGGCAACTCCTGGGGGCCTTGGACCATACTTCCAGTAACTTTCTGCAACCTCTCCAGGTGGCAGGGTAATGGTTACCGTGGCTACTCCGCCAACGGGCAACCCTTCTATTTCAAATGTAAAGAAACCATAGGGGTAATCAATATCCGAGGGTGGGTCAACCGGAGCAGGATTATCGGTCGCCGTGACGTTTTTCAGCGTCCCGGTGTCGGTTTCGATGGTGACATAATAGGCATCATTGTAAGTATGCAGGGAAGCCACATTTGCCTGTTCACTGTCTGCTGTTCCATCTCCATTGCCATCATAGTTGGCATCACTGCCCGAAGCGCCCATTTCTTCTCCATCGGGAACCCCATCGTCTTCTGTGGACCCGGTACCTGATAAGGGAATGACCCATTCAGGGTCATCTGCATCATTCGAACTCACCGTAATGGTTGCAGCATAGGGCTCGATATCGATAGCAGTAGGAGAAAAGGTCACCCAGACCCGACAGGCGTTACCCGGATGAACCACGTAGCTCTGATTGGCACAGGAATCAGCCGAAGCGCCCACTTCGTCCAGCGTATAATTGGTGGTGTCCGACAGGACCAGACTATACAGGCTGAGAGAGTCTGTGCCTTCATTGAGGATTGTTATGGTCAGTTCATCGGAAACTTCACCCGGCAGAAAATCTCCGAATTCGTGAGATTCGGGGGATACACGGATCTCGGCGTCATAACCTGCCGATTTAAGACTTGTATCAAAGCGCGAAATGAATCCCTCCTGATAATCTGACACACCGCCGCAACAATAGGTTTTTGCGCCTCCAGCGGTTTCCGGAAAATCACTGGAAGTCGTCACACCACCGACATAGACACCATTGGTCACATCAACAACGACTCCAAATCCGGATTCTTCGGGACTGGAAGGCCCCCCGAGGTAACTCATTGCAAAATCTGCAGGATCATCATCCAGATTAAAAGCGTTTATTTTTAGGATAAAAGCATCTTGTGAGCCTACCAGGGTATCTTGCGCCGCCTGGTCGCTACCCGGAAATACGGCTGACCGTGTACTGCCAGTGACATAAAGCAGACCAAAATCAGCTAGATAATCCAGATCATGCATGACATCCTCACCATCTCCACCCATATAGGTCGCCTGGTAGGATGTACCACTGGCCAGGTCCTTCTGGATGCGCACAATAAAACCATCATTGGGATCAGTGATTGCGCCTCCAGCCACGCCCGGAAAAGGATCCGTAACAAACTCGGGGATTTCTTCATGATCAGGGTGCTGACGAAGAAAACCCGAATCGGTATTTCCAGTCAGATAAATGAAACCATTATTATCACCGATGGTTACAGCCTCAACGATATCATCCCCGCCGCCTCCAATATAGGTGGCATTTGGTAAACCGATGACGAGGTTATTTATTTGAACGACAAAAACATCAAACAAGTCTGTAATGGGTTGCACAGGGTCTTCAAAAATATCAATGATATGTTTGTCGGGCTGAAAACTGCCTTCATCCACCCACGGGAAGTCGGTTGAATTGGTATTACCAACAACATACGAGAGCATGCCTTCTGATACCAAATCCCTGCCTAAATCAGATCCACTACCCCCGATATAGGTAGCACCCACAATCTCAGTCAAATCAAAATTGAAAGCGGCCACAAAGGCATCATGCTCCCCCCCACCGTAATCGTATTGTGGGCTTTTTAGGCTGCCGCTTCCTACACGGCCAGGAATATCGCTGGATGATGTTGTACCCACCACGGTGATGACATCTTCATAAACCGGCGGTTCACTACCAGAAATGTTGTAACTTCCGATCACCATTCCATGGATTTCATCATTGGGGTAAAAGGCATCTGCTGCGGCTGTGTCGCCACCGTAATAGGTTGATCCATACAAGGTATTCAGGTCGGATGAAAAGCGTGCGACAAAACCCTCATTTTCTCCACCGGTGCCGACATATTCATCATCGGCACTTTGCTCGCTCACTCCAGCCAGGTCGGGGGAAGTGGTATTGCCAGCGATATATACCTCGAAATTATTTTCGCCTGTTTCACGGAATACCAGTGCATTGACGGAGTCGCTACCGCCACTGGCGGGATTCCCACCGATAAACCCAACATAGTGTAGCGTGGTCAAATCACTGTTGAAACGGGCCACAAAGGCATCATAACCATCACGAATATACAGCGGTAAACCGGTCACACCGGAGATAATGGAGTTGGTGTGCCCCACTGCATAAACATCACCGGATGGGGCAATATCAATCGCCTTGATGACCTCGTTGTTGCTTCCTCCAAAATAGGTCGACTGTAACAGAGGATCAATGATCACGGCATAAGCAGGATTGTAAGCCGCCAACTGGAAGCCGTATTGGTTGCCCTGAATCCGGTAAGCCACTTCGATATCAATTCTATTCTCTTCAATCAGCTGATAAGCAACCGGCCTGGTGTGACTCACGATACCCTGCCCGGTATCGAGT
>JANTFY010000188.1 GCA_024763185.1 Gammaproteobacteria bacterium
GATAAAATCAGCGAAATCATGAATGATATGGAATTTGTTGCAGGACAAACCACACACAGAATCACGCTCAGCATGGGGGTCGCCGTGTTCCCCGAGCACGGCACAACCTCCGACGAGTTGATGGCCAACGCGGACCTGGCCATGTACAAGGCCAAGGCCACTGGAAAAGCGCATAATAGCTGGAGCATTTACACCCTTGATGCGCCGGAAAAACAGAGAATGCATGAACAGGTCGACTGGAAAGCGCGAATACAAAAAGCACTCGTGGAGGAACGGTTTATCCTTTACTACCAACCCATTTACGATATCAGCAATGGCCGCGCTTCGCATTATGAAGCCCTGTCACGCATGGTAGACGAGCAGGGTGATATCGTGTCACCCAATATGTTTATTCCAGTGGCGGAGAAAACCGGCCTTATCTACGAAATCGACCGCTACGTGTTGAAAAAAGCCGTCACTCACCTCAAACAGTTCAGCCGCGAGGGAAAAAATATCACCCTGTCTGTTAACATTTCCGCCACGGCCATCACCCGGATGGATTTCATATCGACCATCGAGGATTTGGTCAATCAGCATGAAGCAGACCGATCCCGGCTGATTTTTGAATTAACAGAAACCTCGGCGGTTAGCGATGTGAGCGCGACGGCCGAGGTTATTCGCAAGTGCCGCAGGCTGGGCTTCCAATTTTCACTGGATGACTTTGGTGCGGGTTATGCCTCCTGGTTCTATTTACGGCAATTGCCGGTAGATTTCGTGAAAATTGATGGCTCCTTTGTGCAGGGTCTGTCCACTTCTGACGAGGATCGCCTGTTCGTCACGGCAATCAACAATGTGGCCCAGGGTCTGGGCAAGAAAACCATCGCCGAATACGTGGAAAATGCCGAATCGCTGGAAATCCTCAGAGACATGGGTGTGGACTACGCACAGGGTTATTATATCGGCAAGCCCTTGCCACAATTGCTGGATGACGAACGTATTTTCCGCGACGCCCAGCATGTGCCTGAAAACACTAAGGTTTTATCACCCGCCGCCTCATGAACGTATCAACAACATCCCGCAACCAATGCCTGAATTCAACCCAGGTTGTTTATACCCTGATGTTACTGGCTATTTTAGGCCTTTCCAGTTTTTCAACAGCCGCTTCCACTGCTGACCAAGCTGAAGAAGTGGTGGTTATAGTTCCAGCAGGCTCGAGTATCAACACGATTTCAAAAACCAAGCTGCGGGCCATATTCGGCATGCGCAGTCGAACCTGGCCACAGGGCAACCCTATCAAGGTATTTGTACTGGAAGACGATGATCCTGTACACGCCTCTTTCTCCAAGCAGGTATTAAATACCTTTCCATTTAATCTGCGTCGCATCTGGGATCGACGGGTTTATTCGGGTACCGGGCAATCGCCAGTGGTGGTCAAAACAGAGGCAGAAATGCGCAGCAAAATTTCAGGGAACGAACATTCAATTGGCTACATCCGCCTCAACAGGGTGGATGCGGGGGTAAAAGTGGTGAACATACAATGATGGGTATTCGACATTTCAGCAGCACACTGATCGGTGTCACACTTTCTCTTCTGGTACAACCAGGACTGGCGCAGGATTCAGATCAGGTCGCTTCGATCTGGCAGGACGATCTTTCTGTTCATGGTTTTGCCGCACAACATTATATTACGACCGACGATAATAGTTTTTTTGGTGACTCCGAGGATGGCAGTTTCGAATTCTGGGAACTGGGCATCAACACCTTGTGGCGTCCGCTGAATAACCTGCAGTTTGCGGCACAGGCAGTAGCACGAGACGCCGGCAAAACCGATGACGGAAAACCACGTTTAGATTATGCATTTGTCGATTATGCTTTTTCTCAGCGAAGCACAGGCGCGAGCGGTGTGCGCCTCGGCAGAGTGGTCAACCCACTGGCTTTCTACAATGATACGCGCGATATTGTCGCAACCCGGCCGGGTATCCTGTTGCCCCAGTCCGTCTACTTCGACGTCAATCGAAATTTTGCTCTCTCTTCCGACGGAGGACAACTCTATCACGAAGTCAATAACGACCTTGGTGCCTATACCTTCCAGCTGGGTGTATTTGAGCCACGCATGGAAGATCCCGATTTTGAACCCGCAATATTTTTTCAGGAAGTGCCCGGACAACTGGAAGGTGCTGCCAGCTGGATGGCACGGATTCTTTACGAGCATGACCTGGGACGCATTCGTCTGGGGCTGACCGCCGCCGAAATCAATGTGGATTATGAACCGGGCACAAATGACCCGATTGCACCGGGTGAATTTCATTTCATTCCCTATATTCTCTCGGCCCAATACAATGACGAGAACTGGAGCCTCACCGCCGAGTACGCGCGTCGTAGCACAGAGCTTGAAAAGTTTAAGCTCCTCCCCGATATTGACTTTACCGGTAGCAGTTACTTTGTACAGGGCACCTATCGCCTGCGCCCCACCCTGGAGGCCTTTTTACGTTACGACGAATTGATCTGGAACAATGATGACAAGGACGGTAAGGCGTTTGAATCACTGACCGGTCTGCCACACTATTCGCGCTTTGCCAAGGATTGGACGATAGGGCTGCGCTGGGATGTTTCGCCCCGGGTCATGCTTCGCACCGAGTTACATCAGGTAAATGGTACGGGCTGGCTGTCACTGCTGGAAAACACTTCGCCGATGGACACCGATCAGCACTGGCAATTGTTTGCCTTGAGTGCCTCTATTCGTTTTTAACTACCCCTGGAGAAGGTAAATGCGTAATGCATTGAATTCAGTATTAACTTAATTAATTGAACGCATGCGATCAGGATCCACATCGATATCCGGACCCTCTACAACCTTGGTACCCGCCTCGATTTCTTCTTCGGTAGCATCACGTACTGTCAGGATTTCCAGCTTAAAGATCAGGTCACGACCGCATAACGGGTTATTACCATCAACGGTCAAGGTTTTATCATCCATGCGGGTTACGAGGAATTCCATCGGATCACCCTTTTCATTTTCCATCAGGATTTTCATGCCGATTTCGCGGTATTCTTCCGGCACATTTTCGATATTGTCTGTGAAAACCAGCCCTTCATCACGCGGACCGTAAATCACATTGCCATCAATAGGCACTTCAATAATTTCACCAGCCACCTTGCCAACCAGCTGCTCGGTTACCATGGTCGCCAATACCTGGTCTGCACCATGCACATAACTAATAGGGAACTCAACTGTAGAAAGTACCTGCTCGGTTTTTGCATCTAAAACCTTGTAATTAAGTTCCACGAATTTATTGTCCTGGATCGTATCAGTCATAAGAGGGTCCGCTAAAACTAAAAAATTGATGAAGCAAAAATCTTGATGTCATCGTTACCATCATAGCCGATGACCATCCTGCCCAGGTATTCACCTTCTTTTTCTGTGCTGAAGGTTCTAAACAGACAGGTAACCTGGTCCCCTTTTCGCAACAGGCCGAGAAACTCATATTCAGGAGACAGGCTACGGGTTAGTTTGTCTTCGCTAAATTGCTTGGCTGCAATTTCGCGGTTTACCGTTGCCAGCATCTCATCGGCGATATTGCTGGCAAAACTGTCGTAATCACCTTCGCGGGAATACTTGAGTTGTGCTTCCCAAATTGGCAGGGCGAGATCCTTGATCTCGTCTTCGCTTTTATCATTAATGTTCATGTAATGCCCTCTGTTACAGGAATAAAAATCTCAACACATGGCGTTGCCAGAAGCGGTGCAACATTAGACCGCAAAGTCGAGTAAAAAAAAAGACCAACATAAATGCTGGTCTTTTTTAGCTATCAAGGGTTGATTACTCAACCCCTGATATCACAAGTAATTGCTTACTTGTCGCCTTTAGCTTTCAACTCGGCCAAAGCCTTATCTTCGATATCACCCACCAGGTGATACAGAGGGGCTTTTTCCATCGTGTATTCGCCAGTCTTTGGATCACGACGTGAAACTGTCAGTACGTGCCAGTTCTTGTCATCCAGTTTCATGGCGTCACCACGGTAGTAGTAACCAGGCCAGCGAGTTTCCTTACGGAACAAGGTGTGCTGCATAACGGACTCGGAAGCCAGGATACGATGCTTCAGCTCCCATGCACGCAGTAACTCGTGAACGTTTTCTGCTGCCAGCTTTTCACTGTCTTCTTCCAGGGTCTTCATCTTCTTCAGACCAATATGAAGCAGCTTTTCGTTGGTCATGTAGTTAACCGTTACACCACCCGCGTATTCATCCATCAGCTTCTGCAAGCGATCCAGACCCTGACGTGGGTTGATGTAGTTAGGCGCTACAGTACCGGCAACGATTTCGTTACGGTAGATCTTGTAGTGTTCCATCGGCTTGAAGATCTCTTCCTTGCGGCGGTCGATCTGTTCCTGGGAAACACGGATACCGTTGGCTTTACCGTCGTCGATGTACTTACAGGCAGCTTTCGCAGCGATACGGCCTTCAGTGAAAGAACCGGAGGAGAATGCGTGTGGCGTACCACCGACAGCATCACCCGCACCGAACAGACCTTCAACAGTCGTCATACGGTTGTAGCCCCACTGATACTCATCAGGAGAGATATCTTCAGGACCTGAACACCATGCGCCACAACCCGTAGCGTGTGAACCCATAACGTAAGGCTCGGAAGTAGTCAGTTCCGGGTTTTCGTACTTGGGATTAACATCGGTAGCCGCCCACAGAACGGCCTGACCAACAGTCATACCCAGGAAGTTGTGCCAGCCAATTTCTTCCAGATGCGGATCCTGGAAGGCTTCCATGGTAACCATGTGGATAGGACCTTTACCGGATGCAACCTCATTGATGAATGCGTGGTTACGCAGACAAGTCGGGATTGGACGGTGAGAAACGTGAGACGCTTCTGTATCCAGGTAAGCCTTGCCCACCATTTTTTCCAGCGCAGGGAACCACTTTGATTCGTACTCTTCACCATCGCAGTTCTGCGTGTAAGTCTTCAGGTGCAGGAAGTATGCGCCTACAGGACCGTAACCATCTTTGAATCGAGCCAGTACGATACGATTTTCCATCTGCGTCATCTTGGCACCCGCACCGATCATCAGACCGTAAGCTGAACCGGAAGACCA
>JANTFY010000189.1 GCA_024763185.1 Gammaproteobacteria bacterium
AGTTTTTTATCGCGCTCTTCAATCTGTTCAAGCATGCTATTGAAGCGCTCAATAAGAATTCCGATTTCATCATCAGGGCCTTTGGGTAAACGCAAGGTAAAATTCTGTTCGTCAGAAACCTGTTGCATAGCGCCGACCAGGTCATTGATCGGTCCCGAAATCCGTCGCTGCAAGGCAACCGATAACAGGTAAACCAGGGTCATGATGCTGAATATCAGCAGGGCCGCGAGCAACAGGTAGTCAACAATCTGTTTATAAAGACTGTTCAGACTGGCTTCGATATAAACGTAACCCAACACCTCGTCATCCAGCATCACCGGCTTGATCAAGTAAAGATGCTGGAAATCGAAACTGTGATGGCTGGTGAATGCCGGTAAATGCGCTTTAACTAATTTGTAAGCCTGTTCAGATCGGTTTTTGCCAGCATTATTTTCTGTAAAATGGGAGGCAAACACGCGGGCATCGGGATTAAAGATAACGGCTCCCGTCACCGTCTGTTCTGCCAACAGCGACTCCAGCAACGTTGTCGCTGTTTTCGGGTCATCAAAGGATAAGGCCGCCGTCGTGTTTTTACTGATGACCTCAGCCAGCACCTGGATGCGCTGTAACAGCGCCTCGCGATATGCAAAATATTCAAGACTGATAAAACCGAGTGAAGCCACCAGAAGTGCAACACTGGCTATCAACAGCATGCCGGAACGAATTTTATTGGCGATACTTCGATTGGCCACTTCAATCATGCTACTTTGCTCCCTGCGGGGCATCAATCACTGTCGCTAACTGCAACAGCGGTGCGGCGATGGATAACTGGCCTTGTTTGGCCTGTTTCAGGTTGATGGTAAAACCGATTTTTTTCATCCCGCGGGTAAATTCAATCATTCCACCCTGTTCGGCAAAATCCTCAATATCACTGATCGTCAGTGTCGCTTTATTGTGAAAACGATTTAGGATATTTTTTAGGAAAATCTGCTTTGATTCAGTGATGAACAATATCTGGCAAGATTTCGTTATGGCATCCGAGTAGCGGTAGTTTGTCACCTCAATCGGCAATCCTTTAACCTTGCGGGTACGTAAAGAGTCGAGCGCTTTGCCGAATACATCTTCGCCCAGTACACAGATCGAAAAGCGTTTATTGTCTGATTGCGGCCACTCAATAAATCGGGTCAACTTGTACAATAAGGCGGCCTTGAGTTTGTATTCGGGCGTTGCCTCGGAACCGGCCAGTAATGTCCGTCCAGGGAATGCCAAGACCGTTATAAACAACATAAACAGGCCGGAATACCTGATAAGTCTAAACAGCCCAGAAAACATATTTTGGCAAATCCTTTTCATTTAACAAGATTTCTTATTCTTTGAGTGATTTATTTCAGAAATCCAGTCTAAACTGGGCGTAGATAGAACGCTCTACTTCTGTCCGTGTGATGAAGTTTTCACCAACAAACTCAGCATGACGATCCTCGTTCAGGTTATGCCCGGTCACGGAAAATTCCATGTTATCGTCCGGTCTCCAGCCTATCCTCAGGTTCACACTGCTGTAATCATTAATTTTACTATCGACCGAGTAAGCTGACGCAGATAATTCATCCACGTAATACACCCACACATCCAACGATAGCTTTTGTGAAAAATCATAGGCGGAACGAATGGATAAATGGTTTTCTGGCGTAGAGCCCGGAACCACCTCTGCCGAAATGTCATCATTACTATCGCTGTCTATTGTGTCGGTGATATCGATATAACTGTAAGTCGTTTGTAACCGCCAGTCTTCCTCAACATACCAGTCAAATACCAGCTCCAGGCCGCGTGCGGTGACCTCCCTTTTATTATCAAATTCGACTTTAGAGGGATACAGGGTTGTATTCGGGATATTGCTAAAATCCAGGCCGGCACCAAAACTGGTGGTTTCAAAACTGAGAAAATTATCGTAATCATTTTGAAACACGCTTAAATCAATCGAGGTTTTTTCGCTGGGTGTTATGCGGTAGCCCAGTTCAAATGCGGTCATTTTTTCCGAATCATAATCTTCACTGCCTTCGACCGTGCTGACCAGAGTCGGTACGGGGCCTAACCCCGGAATGACAAAGCCAACGATATTGCCACGTCGTTCGACCGCGGAAGGTGTACGCACGGCCCTGGAGATTGAGCTCCACAGGGTGTGCCCCGGTTTGGCCTTCCACAGCAGGCGAGCGCTGGGCTGGATTTCGGTTCCGGTGTAGTCGTTATGTTCAAACTTGCTGCCCAGCGTCAAACGTAACGCATCCTGCTTCAGGCTGATTTCATCCTGTATAAAGGCACTGGTCAGTTCACTGGTTAAATGATCGGGGTTATCGATACCGACACCAAAAGTATTGTCAAATTTGTCTTCTATATGACGGTAACCCAGCCCCCACACCAGGTCATGGCCCTCAAATCCCTGGTAACGATGTTGAAAATCAATATCGAAGGTGGTGATTTCCTGGCCCAGGATATCTTCCTGGCGTTCGGTATGGTCGTAATAAAACTGCAGGCTGGTTAAAGACTGTTCTGAGAGCGGATTTTCCCAGCGAGCCAACAGGTTATGCCCATTGCTTTCAAATTTATCATTCAAATTTTCAAGCTGAAACGGCAGGCTGTTGTCCGAGTCAAAAGGATCCAGCCATTTACTTCTTATGATCTGATTGAGGTCGTTTTGATACGTGTCACCCTGCACCGTCCAGGACTGGTCTGATTCGGTATTGCCATCGATACGGAATCCTGCACGTAAAGATTGCCACTCATCGCCCGCCTGTTGTTCGAGATCGGTTGCATAGGATGAATCCAGCTGTTTAAACTTGAAATAAGCCCTGCCATCAACGCCTTCTGCCAGGTTAAAACCGTGGCGATAATGGGCAAAATTATCTACTTCATCCCCGCTACCGGCAACAAACAATCCACCTTTGGTTTTGGAGGCTGACTTGGTGATAATGTTGATCACGCCATTAACGGCATTGGCTCCCCACAGCGTGGCACCGGGCCCACGAATCACTTCAATACGTTCAATATCCTCCAGGATCGTATCCTGGTCTTCCCAATACACGCCGGAATAGGAAGGCGTGTACACACTTCTTCCATCCATCAACACCAGCAATTTATTGGCAAACTGGGCATTAAAACCGCGGCTGGATACAGCCCATTTATTACTGTCCATCTTAGCGACCTGAATACCCGGTGCGAGGCGTAATGCATCAGCAATAGAAGTCACACCGGAACGCCGGATGTCTTCATTGGTAATCACAAAGATGGCTGCCGCGGCTTCACTCAAGCGTTGTTTCTTTTTTGATACCGAAGTGATTTCCATCGACAATAAATCTTCAAGATTTAAATCCAGGAAAGCATCGAGTGGTTCCTCTTCAATCGACAAGGCATTAAAAGAAAGGCTGCACAGCAAAGGTAAAGCCAGGGGGGATAGGGCATGAACACTTTTCATAACTTGACTATTAAAAGAAATTATTCGTTGACTCTAACTATAGACAAGAAATGGCAAAATGCTGCTGAATTAGAGAATGATTTAGAACCTGCTCCAACCAATTAAGATGAAGCATGTCAGGTTGTCGACAGCCATCGGGATTTTTATTGAAAAGACGCAAGAGAAAGTCGTTTTTTCCAGACTTTCAACGACATGGAAGGTGTATAGCGAAGATTGACCTTGCCCGCGCCAAGTAAGTGTAATTCACAGGCCCGGCTTTCGACTATTGGCTTCAGATAGCGCTGTTCAATCGCCGTTAATAATGGCAACAGATTACTTTCAGCCTCCCCCTTTAAAGCATTCAGAATCGATAAATCAATGACCAGGCCCCGTTTATCGATATCAGCCACCTTGAAGTCATTCAGTGGGCTGGAGGATCTGGTATACAGCTCACCCAGACGCTGCATCAGGTAGTCATCACTGAACCATTGCAAGTCGCTAAAAGACTCACCCCGGTAGTCATCACTGCCCCAGCACCACAAGCTATTGACCTGCTGTTGCTGCTGATTGATGTCATGCTGATACAAAAACATCTGCATCTCGTTAAACAACTTGAACCACGCCAGGTTTTTTTTGGACTGTTCAAGATAGTGGGTAACTTTTTTACCCACCGCGGTCAGGTAATGCGGCAAACCTGTATCCGCCTGGATGTCGGAAAAAGTCATTAACCAGTAATTTTGCGGCAATGCGCTGATATCACAATCTTCTTTAAAATAACCTGATAAGTCTTTGATTAATCGATTAATCTCAAGATTTTTTTTTAGCGGAAATACGATTGCGTTGTTGATATCCGATTTTAGAAAAACCGGTTTGAAAACCACCTGATGCTCGCCTTTTGTGGCATTGACCGCATAGGCATAGGGCAGGCCCGACTGCTTTAAATCGAGGCGGGAGATCAGCATGCTATCCAGGTCATGCGCCTGGTTTTCATGTTGATCGGAAAACCGTAACATCCGGTGTAAACAGGGGGTGCAGTCGCGTAACTGCTCCTCTTCCAGTTCATGCAGGGGAAGATTGAACAGCCCAGGTATGATCAGCTCTACAACGGGACGTATTTTAAACATGCTTGCTCAATCTGCCAGATTCTGGTGCCGGAGTCGGTATACGGGTCAACTCTCTGACAAACTGGACGACATCAGTTCGGCCACATCATTGGATAAACCGGGTTTGGACTGGATGCGTACAATCTGCTGTTTCATTTTTTGCGCCAGATCCGGTTTCATTTTTTTCCAGTTGAGGAAGGCACCGGCCATACGTGAGGCAATCTGCGGATTGCTACTGTCGAGCTCTATAATCTTATCCGCCAGAAATTCATAACCTTTACCGGAAGCATCATGGAAGGCCACGGTATTGGCCTGGAAAGCCCCTAACAGTGAGCGTGCACGGTTGGGGTTCAGCAGGTTGAAGGCCGGGTGATGTTCCAGTTTAAGTATTTCCTTCAACGCATCATCCGCCTGTGAAGAGGCCTGCGCACTGAACCATTTATCAACCACCAGCGAGGTGTCTGACCATTGCTCATAAAATGTCTGGAACATGTCGCGTTTAATGGCATTGTTTTCGTGCACGACCGACATCAGGGC
>JANTFY010000190.1 GCA_024763185.1 Gammaproteobacteria bacterium
CTGGCCGCGCAACACATCAGTATTGCCGACATTGCAGTCTTTCCATTTATCCGCCAGTTTGCCATGGTGGACCAGGCCTGGTTTGATCAGGCGCCTTACCCACAATTACAACACTGGCTTAACTCCATGCTGGCCAATGACTGGTTTATTGATGCCTTTCAAAAACACGAAATATGGACATCGGGCAGCGAAGATATTTATCTGTAAAGTCTTATTTGAAGAATGCTGACAAGCCCTGCCGAGCTGGCATGGCTTAATATTCCCCGTTTTCAGGTAAAGCGCTTATGTTTTAGTAACGGCTTTTGCAACATGATTTGTATCATGTCTAAAGTCGTTTCAATTCGTTGATATGCTGCATGATGCTATAGTGTGCCCATACTAACGACTTCAGAGGTTTGCTCTGATGGCGATACGTTATAAGTATCTGTCAGTTTATGGCTCTGTATTCCTGTTATCAGCCTGTGCGCTGGCGTATGAGATTCTGCTCATGCGTTTGTTTTCCATTATTCACTGGCACCACTTTGCCTACCTGGTCATTGGCCTGGCCTTACTCGGTTACGGGGTGAGCGGTACGCTGGTCAGCCTGTTGCAACGGCTACTTGTAAAACAGTTTAATCTGTTTTATCCGTTATCCATCCTGCTGTTTGCAGGCTCCAGCCTGCTCTGTTTCAAACTGGCCCAGCAGATTCCGTTTAATGCGGAAGTCATTTTGTGGGACCCGCAGCAAATCTGGTATCTGGTCGCGCTTTTTCTATTGCTGGCCATCCCTTTTTTCTTTGCGGCCACCGCGATCTGTCTGGCCTTTATGGGCTTGCAGCAATCTACGGCCCAGATCTATGCGGCTGATCTGGTTGGTGCCGGCGCGGGCAGCGTGTTGATCATCGTGCTGTTATTCTGGTTGTTTGCGCAACAGATATTACTGCTCATCAGTATTGTTGCTTTACTGGCCGTGGTCATCGCGCTGCTCCCGGTTCAGGGGGCATTGCGCTATACAGGGTTCGGGATCGTGTTGTTGGCAGGTGCCTGGGTTTTCAATGCCGGTCTCTCACTGGAGCTTAAGATGTCACCCTATAAAGCGCTGAGCCAGGCCCTGCAGGTTACGGGCGCCAAGGTTGTCGAACAGCGCTCCAGTCCTCTCGGCTTGCTTACTGTGGTCGAAAATGACTCTGTCCCTTTTAGGTATGCGCCGGGTCTCAGCCTGAACGCGGTGCAGAAAACTGTACCCCAACTGGCCTTGTTTACCGACGCGGATGGCATGACTGTCATCTCAAAATTTCCGTCGCGACGCCAACAGTTGTCATACCTGGATTTCATGACATCAGCGCTGCCTTATCATCTGTCGGATATCAAGTCGGTGCTTATCGCGGCCGGAGGCGGTGGCAGTGATGTGTTGCAGGCCTTGTACCACGATATACCCGCCATTGATGTGCTGGAATTGAATCCGCAGCTCATTGAGCTGGTGGATGAAAATTTTGGCCTTTACAGCGGCTCACTTTACAGTCAGAAAAATATTGCAACGCATGTGGAAGACGTGCGTGATTTTTTGCAAGGCGCAAAGCAAAAGTTTCAGCTGATCCAGATGACATTGATCGATTCGGCGAGTGTCTCTTCATCCGGTTTGCATGCACTCAATGAAAGCTATCTTTATACCACCCAGGCCCTGCAGCTTTACCTCGATCGTTTACAGCCAGGCGGATACCTGTCGTTAACCCGCTGGATAAGCCTTCCACCGAGGGATACGCTCAAGCTGTTAAACAGCGCGGTGCAAACCTTACGTGCTGACGGTATAGAGGATGCCGCAAGGCGCATGGTGTTGATTCGTAGCTGGCAGACCAGCACGCTGCTGATAAAAAACGGTTTTTTCCAGGGCGATGAGATCGAGCATCTGTTGCAATTCGCGCGCCAACGTTCCTTTGATGTGGCCTGGTTTCCCGGTATCGAGCGAGAGCAGGTGAATCGCTATAACCGTCTGGCTTCCCCGATTTTTTTTACGGCCGCGCAGCAAATCCTTTCGGGTAATAGCGATTTTATAAACAACTATAAATTTGACCTCATGCCCGCAACCGATGACCGGCCTTTTTTTCATTTTTATTTTAAATGGCAAACCTTCAGGGAATTATTCAAATTGCGCGAACAGGGCGGCATGCCTTTAATGGAGTGGGGTTACCTGATCCTGATAGCGACTTTGCTGGTGTCAGTGCTGGTCAGTGTGTTGCTGATCCTGATTCCGCTGTGGGTATTTAATAACCGGGGTGCAAGGTTTGATCCAGGGCTCAGGCAACGTGATGTGGTTTTATATTTTTTTTCCATCGGACTTGCCTTTTTAATGATAGAGATCGCCTTCATGCAGAAGTTTATTCTGTTTTTGCGTCATCCCATTTATTCCATAGCGGTGACCTTGACCGCATTCCTGGTGTTTGCCGGTAGTGGCAGTCATGTGTCACAGGAGCTGGCCAGGCATTTTGGCAAACAGCGCCTGTTAGAGATCAGTTGCCTGGGTCTATTATTTATCGGGCTGCTTTACCTGTTTATGCTGGGTAGCGTGTTTGAAACCTTTTCCGATCAAAGCCTGCTTGTGCGTGGCATGATCTCGATGGTGCTGATTGCGCCCCTGGCCTTTTTCATGGGTATGCCATTTCCGCTGGCGCTTTCCAACCTGGCTGAACATGCCGAGGGCTATATACCCTGGGCCTGGGGTATTAATGGTTGTGCTTCGGTGATCAGTGCTTCGCTGGCAACCCTGTTGGCAATCCATTTCGGATTTAACAGCGTCATCCTGTTGGCTTTGTTGTTGTATTTATTCGCGGTTTGGTTTTTTCCCAGGGTGAAAACAGCTTGATATTATGTTTTAAAATTCTAATCCCGTCCGGGAATGGTCAAATCCGAATGGGTTTCTTCATGGCGTTCCCAGAATTCGATAAAGCTTTTTTCATTCAGCGGACGGCTGTATAAGTAACCCTGTGCCTGGTCACAGTTCTGTGCTGACAGATATTCGGCCTGTGCCTTGGTTTCCACCCCTTCGGCAATAACGGTCAGGTCCAGGCTTTGGCCCAGTGCGATGATGGCACTGATGATGGCCTGGTCATTGCTGTCTTGCTGTATGTCCCTGACAAATGAGGCATCAATTTTTAATTTGCTGATGGGAAACTGTTTAAGATAGCTGAGCGAGGAATAACCGGTGCCAAAGTCATCAATGGCGATACTGATCCCTTGGTCCCGGATTTTCTGAAGTGCCTCCCTGGATTTTTCAGGCCGCTCGACCAAAAAGCCCTCGGTGATTTCAATCTCAAGATTTGATGGCTTGCAATGGTGATTATCCAGTGCATGGTTTATGGATTCAGTGAGTGAATTGTGCGACAGTTGTCGGCCCGAAATATTGACTGCCAGGCGCAGATCGTTTCTGCCTTGTGATTCCCATTGCTCCAACAGTTTGCAGGCGGTCTGTATAACCCAATCGCCGATCTGGATGATCTGCCCGGTTTCTTCAGCGATGTCGATAAACACAGCCGGGGCGATCAGGCCCTGTTTGGGGTGGTTCCAGCGGATCAGGGCCTCGGCGCCAACCAGTTGTCCACTGTTGAAATCGATCTGTGGCTGGAAATGTAATTCAAACTCTTCGTTGGTAATGGCCGAACGTAAATCGGCTTCCATGGTGATTCTGGCGCGCGCGCGTTCGGTCATGTCCTGGTCATAAAAGCGGAACGTATTGCGTCCTTCTGATTTTGAGCGGTACATGGCGGCATCCGCGTTTCGCAACAAGTCCTCGCTGTTGTTGCCATCGGTGGGATAGATACTGATGCCGATACTGGTGGTTATGGTCAGCGTCTGGTCCTTGATGTGAAAGGGGTATTCGAATTCCCGGATAATTTTTTTGGCGAGGCGGTTGGCCGAAAGCGAATCGTCCAGGTCAATCATGAGGATGGTAAATTCATCGCCACCCAGGCGTGCCACCGTATCTTCTTCGCGTACACATTTCAGAAGTCTTTGCGCGGCAGCTTTTAGCAGTTCGTCGCCAATGCTGTGGCCGAGGCTGTCATTGATATCCTTGAAATGATCAAGGTCGATAAAAAAGACGGCCAGCTTTTTGTTATTACGGTCTACAATTTTACGCGCAAGATTGAGACGATCGATCAACAACAGGCGATTGGGCAGGTTGGTTAGGGGGTCATGGTGAGCCAGGTGTTTAAGGCTTTCTTTTTGATCAAGCAGAATTTGTTCGGTCTTCTTTTGTTCGGTGATGTCACGGCTCACGCCGAGTACGCCCAGCGTACTGTCATCACTGTCATACAAGGGGGTTTTCAGGGTGCTGAGTAACACCTTTTGACCATTGGGATAGGTGACCCACTCCTCGTTGATGCGTGTTTCCCTGGCATCGAGCATGGCCCGGTCCATTTCGCGGAAAAAATCGCCGACTTCCTGGCCAAAAATCTCGATATCGTTTTTTCCGATAATTTCGTTGGTGTCCAATCCTGTAAATTTGGAAAAGGCCCGGTTGCTGCCGATATAACGCCCATCCTGGTGTTTGTAGTCCTTGTAGAAAATCAAATCGGGTGTGGCGTCAATGACGGAGCGAATCAAGCGATATTGAACCTGGGTCATGTCTTCGACTTTTTTACGTACTTCAATTTCGTCCTTGAGTTCCTGGGTTCGTTGCTGAATCACCTGCTGACGCTGCTCGACTTCTTCATTCAGTTGTTCGACCAGGGCCTGGTTTTCCGAGGCAAGAATGATGTGGCTGACAAACTGGCGATTGGTATTGCGCGCAAACAGGGTCAGCATGGTGATGAAAACCAGTAACGAAAGGGAAATTATAGTAAACGCCATGTCACCGGGCATAAATAACATGCACATCATGACCAGGGCCTGTGGGTAGCTATAGGCGACAAAAGCCGGCAAATGAATGGACAGGATGGCCACCGAAGAGCTGGTTACGCCAAAGAACAACATGAACAGGGCAATGAGAACAACCTGGTTGCTCAAGTCGTTTAAAAACAGGTAGATCAGGCTCCAGCCAATGCCAACAATAAAAG
>JANTFY010000191.1 GCA_024763185.1 Gammaproteobacteria bacterium
GGCATACGAGGATCATCCCAGGCATCTACGATACCTTCCTGTACCAGTTGATTTAATTTACGTTTACTGGTCAGGGTGTATTCGAGTTGAAGCCGGGCAAATTCGATTTGCCGGGGGTGACAGCTAGTTTCCAGTTGTTCCAGAAACCAGTCGTATAAAGGACGATGGTCTTCAAATTCCAGTGTGCACAAAGAATGGGTAATACATTCAATCGCGTCCGACAGGCAATGGGTGAAATCGTACATTGGGTAGATACACCAGTCATCGCCGGTATTATGATGAGTAGCGTGTCGTATTCTGTAAATAACCGGGTCGCGCATGTTGATATTGGGTGAGCTCATGTCGATACGCGCGCGTAGTGCATGTTCTCCATCCTTGAAAACGCCGGCTTTCATCTGCTCAAATAATTGCAGGTTTTCTTCAACGCTGCGTTCACGAAACGGACTGTTGGTCCCGGGTTCGGTCAGAGTTCCGCGGCCTGAACGAATCTGATCGGCAGTCTGGCTGTCAACATAGGCCAGTCCTTTTTTGATCAAGGTCACGGCGTATTCATATAACTGCTGAAAATAATCCGAGGCAGAGGGGTTGCTATGCCAGTTAAAACCCAGCCATTTCACATCCTCGCGAATGGACTCGATATATTCAATTTCCTCTTTCTCCGGATTGGTATCATCAAATCGCAAGTTACAAACACCCTTAAAATCCTCGGCGATACCGAAATTCAAACAGATGGATTTTGCATGCCCGATATGGAGGTAGCCATTGGGTTCGGGGGGGAAACGGGTTACCACTCCTGTATGCTTCTGGCTTTCCAGGTCATTGATGATGATGTCTCGAATAAAATTGCTAGATGACTTGGTTTTGTCGCTCTCGTTGGTCATTGAGTGTTTGCTGTTGTTCATTGGGAATGGGAATTTTACATTAACTGCATAAAGGCGAAAACGAATAGTTTGATCGTATTGGAATAAACTTCCAGGCATAAAAAAAGCCGACCCGAAGGCCGGCTTTCTTTTGTGCTTTTAAGTAAGTAATTACTTGGCAGCAGCAGGAGCAGCAGGAGCAGCAGCTTTAGGTGCTTTAGCAGCGGCTACTGAAGCTTCGTATTGCTTTTGAGCTTCAGCGCGAGCAGCTTCGAAGCGAGCTTTGGCAGCTTCCATGGCTTTCTTTTGCTCAGCCATGGCTGCAGCACGCTGTTCTTGCATTTGCTTCATGTAAGCTGACTGGTCAGGCATTTGAGGCATTTGCATCTGAGGCGCGTACTGAGGAGCATATCCGTAACCGTAACCGTAACCATCGTTTTGGTATGTGTTACCGTAGTAGTTACCATAACCACGACCGTCCCAGTTACCACGGTAGTCGCCGTAACCATCGCCGTACCAATCAGTGTTGGCATCCATATCTGTATCAGCGTCCATATTGCCACGGCCACGTGCAGAGAAGTTCAGGTCGAAAGAACCTTCACCGTCACCACGACCGGTACCGCGACCACGACCAGCGCCTCGACCACGACCGTTGCCGTAGTAGTTACCGTAACCGTCTCCGTAACCATTGAAGTCACTGTTACCGTAACCGGAAGAATTGTTGTTATCTCCAAACCAGCTGGCCTGGGCTGAAGCAGTAGCAATAACAGCAATCGCTGCAACTAAGGTTATAACTTTCATTTGGATTTCTCCTTCGAATGATTAAAAAAATTCTATAAATCAGTCAAATATCAGGCTCACAGATAAGTGACTAAAAACGTAAAAAGCGTGTTCATTTACTGACGGCAGAAAGTATATTATTAAACGCTAATATAAGTCAACTATTATCCGGGGATGTAGTTGATATGTTGATCGGGTGAAGCCTGTTAACGAAAGTTAGAAAAATTTATTTATATTGCAAAATCAGTATGTTGTGAGCGATTCCAGTAGCGGGTAATTTTTTTGGCTGGTGCGCGTTTTTTTTTCAACCGTTTATCAGCGGGTGTACCGATGTAGATAAAACCAATAATACGTTCATCAATATCCAGCCCCAGCGCCTGGTATACGGTCATGTCATAACTGTTGGCGCCGGTTAACCAGATCGAACCAAAACCCAGTGCCCGGCAGGCAAGTTGAATGTGCTGGGCAGCACATCCGGCACATAGAATTTGCTCGATTTCCGGGATGTTAGGATTTTGTGTGATGTTGGCTATCACGGTGATGATCATGGGCGCGCGCAAGGGTTTGTTTTTTTGCTTGTTGAGAGTGGCTTCATCAACTTCAGGATTGCGCTGTAACGTCGCCTGTGCAAATATCTCCGCGAGCCTGAAACGCGCTTCCCCTTCAATAATCAAAAAACGATAAGGCGTTAATTCGCCATGGTCTGGCGCACTCATGGCCGCTTGTAGAATGTGTTCTATCTGCTCGGCCGACGGAGCGGGATCGTTTAATTCCTTGGCGGGATACGAACAATGTTCAGTTAAAAAGGATAGTTCTTTCATTTTACGGGTCGTATATCGGTATGTTTAAACGTTAATGCGATTACCCTAAGCTACCTTAACTTTCAGGCTTAAATGACTATCAGGATACAGGCATGTTTAAAATTTTAATACGAGTTTTAACGATCTTGATGCTGGCACTGTCCAGTCAGCTGGTAGTGGCCCAGGATATGAAGGACCACCCGTCGCCCTACCTGCGTCTGCATGCTGATGACTCGGTTGACTGGCAGGTGTGGGGCAAGGCCGTTCTGGACCGGGCAAAAGCCGAAAACAAACTCGTTTTTCTTTCCATTGGATATTTTTCCTGCCACTGGTGTCACGTGATGCAAAAGGAAAGCTACCAGGATAAACAAATCGGTGAGCGCTTGAATGAACATTTTATCGCGGTCAAGGTCGATCGTGAACTGCGTCCAGAGCTGGATCGCCGCATGATTCGTTTCGTTGAGGCCGTGCGTGGCCAGGCCGGCTGGCCGTTGAATGTGTTTATTACACCGGATGGCTATCCCGTGACTGGCTTTACTTATTTGCCACGCGACAGTTTTTATGACGTTCTCAGCCAGTTACAGCAGGAATGGCAACAAAGACATGGAGAGATTAAAGCCGCAGCGCGAGAATATTTTGAACAGACCGAAACCGACGAGCAAAGGTCGGCACTGGTGACCCTGCCGGATGAACATTTCGACAAGGTGATGGACGCATTCATATCCCAGGCCATGATGATGGCCGATGAACTGCAGGGCGGATTTGGATCAACCACAAAATTCCCCTCCTACCCACAAATCAATGTTTTATTGCAGTTAATAGAAAGTGATCCGGATATAGATTCTGATCTGCTGCATTTCGTGCGTTTAACGCTGGATGTGATGGCCAGCCGGCATTTAATGGATCATGTCAACAATGGTTTCTTTCGTTATGTGACAGACCCGGATTGGCAGACGCCACATTTTGAAAAAATGCTGTACGACAATGCGCAACTGGCGGCGCTGTATTTTGATGCGGAACGCATCTGGCCGAAGCAGGGTTATGCCGATATCGGCTTGCGCACGATCGAATTTATGTCTGATTTTCTGGAAGATGAAGACGGTGGGTTTAATGCCAGCTTGTCAGCGGTGGATGAGCAAAATGTCGAAGGCGCCGCTTATTACTGGACCCTGTCAGAACTGGAGCAGGTTTTAAACGACAGGGAACTTGAAACGTTAAAAAAACAGGGGGCAGTGCCAGCGGATAGCAGCCAGTCTTTCCAGATCAAGCCTCTGATCGGACTGGGCAGTTCAGCTCAACAGGTAGACACCAACAGGGCGGTTTTGAACAAGTTGCGTGACGCTCAAAAACCATGGATGCCGGTCGATAACAAACGCCTGGCCAGTTGGAATGCCCTGGTGCTGAAAGCACTGTTAAAAGCCGAAGCGTTCAGTGAAGATGAAAAAATGGCGCAAAAAAGCGACCGGCTGTATCGCTATATCATCAATAATTTTATTGATAATGAGAAAGTCATCCGTTTTGCCGGGCAATCGCAGGCGGCAGAGACGACACTGGCGGATTACGCGCAGGTGGCCCATGCGCTGCAAGCCTACGCCAATGCCAGGAACGATAAACAGGCAGAAAAGATGGCACAGCTCCTGGTCAAGCAGGCATTTTCTTCCTATTACCGGAACGGCCGCTGGATTCAAAACACCAACAGCCTGATTCCGGGAGACATGGGCGAGTGGATTCTGACAGACAGGGTGCTGCAGTCGCCTGTATCAGTATTGCTGGAAACGGTATTCATCACGACAGAACCCGATCCCGTCATTAAGAAACAGGCAGCGACGTTACTGACCCGATTGACCCGTGATCTGCTCGAGGTGCCTTACCATTACGGTTCGGCTATCATGTTGCGCAAGAAGTATCATCCATCAACTCAATAAAGGCTGTTAACCCCATGCAATCCATTCTGAAGTCTCCCTACGGGCTGATATTGTTCGTATTGTTATTCTCTGGGGTTGAAGGGTTTATCTGGTATTACCTGGGACAGATCGGCTTTTTGAATACCCTGCTGGAAAAAGACCAGAGTTACATCTCCTCCGTGATAATTGCCCTCTATGCATTTGCAACCTTGCATTTCCTGGTGATCTGTTATCAAACCAGTGCCCAGTATATGGATCTGGCGCGGGAAAAAAATTCGGCATTCAGCTGTGACCTGCTGGCTCGATTTTACCGACGCCTGAATACCGCGGGACAGCAGGACAGCCAGGAGATGATAGAAGTGCTGGATACGCGCATTCGCAGTCGCTATGCGTTCGGATTTATCATCGCGGACATGATGTTGAAGTTGGGCATATTGGGTACGGTCATCGGGTTTATTATCATGCTGGGTTCCCTGTCCAATCTGAACAGTGTGGATATTACCGTCATGCAAACCCTGCTGGCGGAAATGTCCGGCGGCATGAAAGTCGCGTTATTCACCACCCTGGCCGGCATGCTGGCGGGTATAATGCTGAACATCAAATACAACCTGGTGGACTGGGCAGTCGACCATCTGCTCAATGATATTCGTGA
>JANTFY010000192.1 GCA_024763185.1 Gammaproteobacteria bacterium
CCTGCACCGGCATACATCACGCCCGGCAAGGTCCAACCCGCAAAGGGCATGGGTCTTTCCATGGCGCCATTGGCAATCAACACCCGCTCGGCACTGATAAAACATGCCGTTTGTTGGTGCAGCAGGCCAATCTCGCCCTGCTTATTTAAAGACCAGACACTGCTGTGCGGAAAATAGTCCGCCGAAGATGCACGAAATGCCTGCACCAGCTTCAATCCACGCCCGTATTCACTACCCAGTAATTGTTTGCGTGACTCGGGCATGGCTTCCATGGAGCGGTAAATCTGTCCACCCGGTGCCGGCTGTTCATCCAGTACCGCCACATCCAGTCCTTGCTCAGAGGCCGTCGTGGCCGCGGACAGCCCGGCCGGACCGGCACCAATAATAACCAGGGAGTAGTGATCTTTCATTTCAGGTTTATATCTGTGTTCCTGTGCCATGTTGCCGTTCTATGCGCATGCCCTCGGCCACAATTTCCTGGCAGGCACGACGATTGGCTTTGCCATCGATGATCATCAGGCATTCGTAACACACCCCCATCAGGCACAGCGGGGCACGTTGTTGACCGCTGACCGGCGTGGTGCGGGTATAACCGCTCGACTGCGCCAGCACAGCGGCGGCAACCGTGATATTTTCAGGTACCGACACGGTCATGCCATCTATGGTCAAACGGACAGTCTTTTCACTATCATTTTGCAGGAACCGGAACATGGGAAATCAGTTACAGGAATGGCTTACAGGCGAACATGGCTCATGATATCAGAGTGTTCAAAAATCATGCACTGCTGCAGATCAAGTTCACGCCCTGCACCTGCATTTTTGGCACGTTTGAACATGGCCAGGCCGATGGCCACATCGATATAAGCCAGGCCAACCGCATTAAAATAGATACGCTCCTGATCCGATTCGCGACCGACCTTGTGGCCGGACACCAGTTCGTGCAAATCGGCATGAATATCAGCACCGGATAACAGGCCTTCCTTATACATGCGGCTCAGGGTCTGGGTACGATGGGTCACGGTGTCCCAGTCATCGCAGACGATTTTATCGCACTGCAGGGCCACCTCGTATTCGTCTTCCCAGCCACCGATATGGCTGTAGAAAGCACCCGGTTTCATCCACTCGGCCTTGAGCAAAGGAGCCTGGGCACTGGTGGCCGTGACCAGGATATCGGCCCCGTCCATTGCTGCCCGGCCGTGGGTATCGGCCGTTATAAACTCCACGCTCGGTAATATCTGCGATAACTCTTCGATAAACTGCTGTTCCTCTTCCTTGGTTTTGGAAGCAATACGGCACTGTTTCAGCCCGGGGCGCACCACTGTCATCGCCAGCAAATGCATCTTGGCCTGCTCTCCGGCCCCGATGATACCAATGACCTCGCTATCCTTCCGTGCCAGGTAACTGGCGGCAATGGCGCCCATCGCCGCGACCCGCATGTTGGAGGCCAGCGTCCCCTCCATGACGGCTACCGGAAAACCTTTTTCAATTTCTGACAACACGAAAATGGCCGACAGGTTCTGCATATCGTGCATTTGCGGATTGCGGGGGAATACAGACACCCATTTGACCCCGCAGATTTTCTCATCGAGCAGGGTCGCGGGCAGGCAGTTGATACGGTCCTGACTGGCCCGGTCAAAAATCTGCACGATTTTTTCCGGGAACAGAATTTTGTGATCCACAAACGACAGCAGCGTGGCTTTTGCGGTTTCAATGGCCAGGCTGAGGTCAAAACAACCGGCCTTGAGCAGGTCCTCCTGGGAAAGGTAGGTAAAACTTATGCGGTGATCATTCATGGTCTTCTCGTTTTTTTAATAAGCGCAATTCATAAATGCTGAAACATACAACAGAAAGTGGCCACTTTATTTGTTCGTTTTTGGCCAATAACCAACTGGAATTTGATCTGTATTTATTTTCCAGCGTTGATAACAGTCAATTATACTGCCCAGGATTCTACTCATAAACGCATAAATTATTTGAAAATCAGGCAACATTCAGAACACAATTGAAAAAAACCTGGAGTTAGTTGTTGAGCGATCGCACCCCCAACCCACCTTCATCACAATCCCGGCGTCTTTACCAGATGACCCGGGGCGCCCTGATCATATTGCCTCTGAGCATCGCCGTCGTGCCCTGGGGCATTCTGGCCGGCTCGCTGGCCGTTGAAGCCGGGTTATTCGATTTTCAGGCGCAGGCTGTATCTGCCCTGGTGTTTGCCGGTTCGGTGCAACTGGTGGGCATGGGACTGATCAAGGCAGGCGCCACGCTTAGCACCTTGTTGCTGACCACCCTGTTCCTGACCTCGCGCCATTTACTGTACAGCGCCACCATGCGCACCCGCATATCCCACCTACCCCTGCACCAGCGTTTGCTGCTGGGTTTTTTATTAACCGATGAGCTGTTCGCGGTGAGTTCACACCAGACCCGCAAGGAATTTGATTTCTGGTATGCCTTCGGGGCCGGTTTCAGTTTTTACCTGGTCTGGCAACTGGCCTCTTTGAGCGGCATCGTACTGGGCCAGAGCATTCCCGACCTTGACCAGTACGGACTGGATTTTGCCGTCGCGGCGACCTTTATTGCCATCGTGCTGCCCAGCGTTAAAAAGCTTTCGGTGCTGGTTACCGTTATTATCGCGCTGCTGCTGTCAGTGTTATTCAGTGTGCAGGGCATAGAGGGCGGCATCATCCTCTCCAGCCTGATCGCGATGACCATCGGTTATGCCATTTCGATAGTACGCAAGGAGCCGCTATGATCTGGACCACGCTGATATTGATGGCCGCCATCGTCTTTATCAGTCGTTACCTTTTTCTGGAGCCGCGCCTGCCGATACGCCTAGGCCCGCGCGTACTGCATTTTCTGCATTACACCGGACCGGCCGCGTTAACGGCCATCTGGGCACCCATCGTATTTCATCGCGAGGGATCGCTAGACCTGGGTCTGGATAATCCCTATTTAATTGCCGCCGTTTTTGCCGCCCTATTGGCCATTACAACGCGCAACGTGTTACTGACCACCCTGCTCAGCATGGCCTTGTTTTTCATCATCCGTTAAACAAAACATGCACACGTCACCCTCAGAAATACGCGCGCACTTTGCCCAGGCCATGTCCGAACTGTATCGCAGCGAGGTACCGCTGTATGGGGACCTTGTTGAGCTGGTACGGCACATTAACCAACAGGTACTGAAACAAGATCCAACGCTGAATCAACAGGCCGAACAGGCGGGCACATTACAACGCCTCAGCGCTGAACGTCATGGCGCCATCCGCCTGGGTAAAGCCGAAGAGTTATCCACCATGCGCCGACTGTTTTCCGTGATGGGCATGTACCCGGTCGGCTACTACGATTTAACCGGGGCCGGACTGCCGGTACATTCCACTGCATTCCGGCCAGTGGACCTGGCCGAACTGAATGCCAACCCTTTTCGTATCTTCACCTCCCTTTTGCGTCTCGAGCTGATCGAAGACAGGGCCCTGCGTGAACAGGCTGAGTCATTGCTCAACACGCGTTCCATTTTTACCCCGGGCGTCAAGGAATTGATTGAGGCCCATCAGGCGCAGGGCGGGCTCAACGCACAGCAGGCCGAGGACTTTATCCACGAGGCCCTGCAAACCTTTCGCTGGCATCCTCAAGCCACCGTGGACCAGCAGACCTATCAACACTTTCTGGCCAGTCATCGGCTGATTGCCGATATCGTCTGCTTTCGTGGCCCCCATATCAACCACCTGACCCCAAGAACCCTGGACATCGACCAGGTACAACAGCAAATGCCCAGCCAGGGCATGCAGCCCAAGGCCATCATCGAGGGGCCGCCGCAAAGATCACAGCCCATCCTGCTGCGCCAGACCAGTTTCAAGGCGCTTGACGAAGCGGTTGATTTCTTCGACCGTAGCGGGCGGCGTCGTACTGGCACCCATACCGCCCGCTTTGGTGAAATCGAGCAACGCGGCATGGCTTTGACCCCAAAAGGCAGGAAGCTGTATGACTCTTTATTACAGAAAGTCCGCGACACCATCCCCGACCCGGCCAAGGATGTTGAAGCCTATCATCATCTGTTAAAACAAACCTTTCTCGCTTTTCCCGATGATTTAATGCAACTTCATCAGCAGGGACTGGCTTATTTTCGCTACCAGCCTGGCCAAGAGAAAGCGACCAGCTATAACGCGGATCTTGACCGCTTTGTCGAAAATAAAACCATCGCACTCATGCCAATCACCTACGAGGATTTTCTGCCGGTCAGTGCCGCCGGTATTTTCCACTCCAACCTGGATGAACGGGAAACGCAATCGATAGACCGTTCACCCAACCAGCAGTTGCTTGAGCAACAGTTGGGCTGTCCCGTCATCAGTGAGTTCGAGCTCTATTTTCAAATTCAGCGGGATTCTCTGCTGGCAACGCTCGAACTGATCACGGAAAATGAAGCGTATAAACTTGAAATCCTGCAACAACTTGATGAACGATACAGCGCTTAAAAATTTCATCGCGGCATTAACCCAATCCGGCTTTAAGGGCGATATTGAATCGGGTTATGCCGAGCGCATTGTCGCCTCTACCGATAACAGTATTTACCAGGTGATGCCGGACGTCATTCTCTACCCGCGCGTGGAACAGGATATCAACCGGGCCATGCGCTGCACCCATGAACAACGGCACGAGGGGTTTTCACTGGTTGCCCGCGGTGCCGCTACCGGCACCAATGGTCAGTCTCTGGGCCAAAGCATCATACTGGACTGTTCACGTCATTTAACCGACATCGTGGAATTCGATGCTGATCTCTGCGAGGTCACCGTTCAGCCCGGCGTTGTACTCGATCAGCTCAACGCCTTTTTAAAGCCCCACGGCCTGTTTTTCCCGATTGATATTTCCACCTCGTCGCGCGCCACGCTTGGAGGCATGGTCGCCACCGATGCTTCCGGCAAGGGCTCGTTGATCTATGGCAAAACATCCAACCATATTCAATCCCTCGATGTCGTATTGGCCGATGGCAGCGA
>JANTFY010000193.1 GCA_024763185.1 Gammaproteobacteria bacterium
AGTACCCAGCGGTCGCGTAACAGGTGTTCGTAAAGCCATTGGGGACCGGAGATATAAGGCAGGTTTTCATTAAGAATGGTTTCGATCTGTTCGTTGCCGCGCGAGATGGCATTGCCGACCACGTAAAGGTCAGCATCACGATCCAGGTTGTCGCGGCTATATCCTTCGCGTATTTCTATGCCGGCCTGCTGCAGCTGGGTACTCATGGGTGGATACACGTTGGCATCCGAACCCGTCACCGTGTAGCCCTTTTCACGTGCCAGCATGGCAATACCGGCCATAAAGGTGCCGCAGATGCCGAGGATATAGATTTTCATTTTTTATTATCGTTAATGCGGTTTTAAAAAAAGTTGAGTAACAACAGTTCGTAAATTAAAAAATAATTAAAAGCAATAAACCCTGCCGCCAGGGTGCTGATTTCAAAAGAGCGTTTGAATATTAATGATATCACCGCAAGATTCCACAACAGCAGGGCCAGACTGGCCTGTAATGTGACGGGATTAACCTCATTACCGACCATGGCATCGGGTAAAGCGAGCATGATGGGAATACTGACCAGGCTGATGACAAGACTGATGCCGATCAATGCGGTCAGCGTCTGCAAAAACCGTTCAGTATGCTGTTTGAAGTTTAAAACGATGTAACTGATGGCGCCCAGAATCAGTATTTCAACCATTATCTGCAAGATGATCAGGCCCAGTCCACGCTGCTCACCGAGCAGGATTTCCCCGGCAAAAACATAAACCAATACGGTAATACCCAGGCAGGCCGGGCTGTAAGGCAGATCGGACGGAGAGGCCTTAAACAGGCTGAGCCGGATAAAAAGCAGAAAGCAGTGAAACCACTGCATTAAAAAATGCATAGGGAATTACTATTTTTGAATTTGGCGGATGGTCGATAACATGCTGGAAGCATTATTATAGTCCAAAGCGATGCCCCATCGCTTGCTGTCTTTTTCCAGTACCAGGCTGGGGAAACTGTTGACTCCGATGGAGCGCACCCGCGCCAGTTCCTCAGCCAGCAAGTCGTTGATTCGGTCAGAGCGCATCAAGCGGGAAAATGCCTCGCGATCCAGTCCGATGCTTTCGGCCAGTTCGAGCAGTGTGGCCACATCAGACGGGTTTCTGGCCTGGACATAATAGGCCTGCTGAATTGCCAGGGTCATTTGATCTGCTAAGTCGCCCATTTCGCGCGCACAGATGACCGCTCGGCAGGACGGGTAAGTGGAGCGACGCGGGGTGTTTTTGCTCCAGAAATCAAAATTGAATTCAATGCCGGGAATCTCCTGCTGGATGCGGCGCCAGGTTTGCTGAAGATTGTGGCGCATGTTTTCCGCCATGGGTTCTTCATTATCCGGCGCCAGTCCGCCGACCAGGCTGATAACCCTGATTTTCGGGTCCAACTGCTGTTTTAGCTGTAACCACACCGGGCGAAAGCCCCAGCACCAGCTGCACATAGGGTCGTGTACATAATAGAGAGTGGTTTTAGTAGAATCAGGCATTAAATAAAGAAGTGAGTAAAACGGCTCATTTAGCTATACTCTCGCGCTGAATTAAATCCAACATAATAAGTTTATGAGCAATACCGCCGAATACGATGTTAGCACCTTTCAGGGTTTGATACAGGCCTTGCAGGCATTCTGGTCCGGGCATGGCTGCGTGGTGATGCAACCGCTGGATATGGAAGTCGGTGCCGGTACTTTTCATCCCGCCACTTTTTTGCGATCCATCGGTCCTGAGCCCTGGCGCACTGCCTACGTACAGCCCAGCCGCCGCCCAACCGACGGCCGTTATGGGGAAAACCCCAATCGCCTGCAGCATTATTATCAGTTCCAGGTACTGCTTAAACCCAGTCCTGACAATATTCAGCAGCTGTATCTGGATTCACTCCAGGTGATGGGTTTTGACCCCCTGGAACACGATATTCGTTTTGTCGAGGATAACTGGGAGTCCCCGACCCTGGGTGCCTGGGGACTGGGCTGGGAAGTGTGGTTAAATGGCATGGAGGTTACCCAGTTTACCTATTTTCAGCAGGTCGGCGGGCTTGAATGCCGGCCAGTATCCGGTGAAATAACCTATGGCCTGGAACGTCTCGCGATGTACATCCAGGGGGTGGAAAGTATCTATGACCTGGTGTGGACACGCGGACCGCAGGGTGATGTGACCTACGGCGATGTGTTTCACCAGAACGAGGTAGAGCAATCGGCTTATAACTTTGAACATGCCGATACCGAGGAGCTGTTTCACTGGTTTGACGTGTGTGAACGCGAAAGCCAGAAACTGATTGATGCGAAACTGGCGCTACCGGCCTATGAACAGGTCATGAAAGCGTCGCACACCTTCAACCTGCTCGATGCGCGCCATGCCATATCCGTGACCGAACGCCAACGTTTTATCCTGCGTGTGCGCACCCTGGCGCGTGGTGTGGCGGAAACCTTTTATCAATCACGCGAGGAACTCGGCTTTCCGCTGGTGAAATCAGCAGGAGCAGTGGCATGAGTGATTGTCTGATTGAACTCGGCACCGAGGAATTACCTCCCAAGGCCCTGTTGAACTTGTCGCAGGCCTTCAGCGAAGCGGTTTATAACGCGCTCAGCGAAGCGGGTCTCAAACCGGGGCAGCTGCAATCGTTTGCCACCCCGCGGCGCCTGGCCATGTTGTTGAGGGATGTTCCGTTACAGCAGCAGGACCAGTCCATCGAAAAACGCGGACCGGCCTTGCAGGCGGCGTTTGATGGCGATGGTAACCCAACCAAGGCCGCGTTGGGATTTGCCCGTTCCTGCGGCGTCGAGGTTGCTGATTTGCAACACAAAGAAACCGATAAAGGCACCTGGCTGTACTACGAGTTAATGCAAAAGGGGCGCAGTCTGCAGGCACTGTTACCGGGTATCGTCAGCCAGGCACTGGCTGGTTTACCGATACCCAAGCGCATGCGCTGGGGTGACCGGGCGGATGAATTTGTGCGCCCGGTTCACTGGCTGGTAATGATGCTGGACGACCAGGTTATCGAGGCCAACATCCTCGGTACTGCCTCGGGCAACCAGACCTCGGGGCACCGTTTCCATGCACCGCAACCTTTAACGGTCGGCAACGCGGCTGACTACGAAAACCTGCTCAAGACATCGGCTTTCGTGATTGCTGATTTTGAACAGCGCCGCGCCATGATCCGTAAGCAGGTGGAAGACAAGGCTGCTGAATTGGGTGGAGAGGTTCGCATCGATGCCGATCTGCTGGATGAAGTGACTGCGCTGGTCGAATGGCCGCAGGCAATCAGCGGGCGTTTCGATAAAGAGTTTTTATCGGTGCCGTCCGAGGCACTGGTGACCACCATGCAGGATAACCAGAAGTATTTTGCCGTGTTTGACGGCAACGGTGCGCTGCTGCCGTATTTTATTACCGTTTCCAATATCGACAGTACAAAACCGGAACTGGTATCCAGCGGCAATGAACGCGTGATCCGTCCACGTTTTGCCGATGCCAAGTTTTTCTGGGAACAGGACCAGAAGATCAACCTTTCTTCGCGCCTGCAAAGCCTGGAAACCGTGGTGTTTCAACAGCAGCTGGGTACGCTTGCTGACAAGGTCATTCGTATTCGTTCGCTGGCCGGTTACATGGCCGAGATACTGGGTACCGATGTCAGTGAAGCGGAACGCGCGGCCGAGTTAAGCAAGTGTGACCTGATGACCGACATGGTGGGCGAATTCCCCAAGTTACAAGGCATCATGGGCAAATATTATGCTCGCCATGACGGTGAAACCGACATCGTCGCCAATGCCATCGAGCAGCATTACTGGCCGCGTTTTGCGGGTGATGCGGTACCGACCCAGGCGGTCGGCCAGTTCGTGGCCCTGTCTGACCGTATTGATACCATGGTCGGCATTTTCGCCATTGGCCAGAAACCGAGCGGGGTCAAGGATCCGTTTGGCCTGCGCCGGGCTGCCCTGGGCATTATTCGTATTTTGATTGAAAACGAATTACCCATCGATATCGTCAACCTGTGCCAGAAAGCCGCCGAAGGGCTGTCCGATAAACTGGATGCCAGTGCGGTTGTCGATGAGGTTGTGCACTATATTTATGATCGCCTGCAGGCTTATTACCAGGATCAGAAAATTCGTTACGATGTGGTCGAAGCGGTACTGGCCTGCAAGCCACCGGTGTTGACCGATTTGCAGAACCGTGTTGTGGCGGTGGATGAATTCCTCGGCGAAGAGGCGGCCGTGGCACTGGCGGCAGCCAACAAACGTATCAGCAATATCCTCAAAAAGAACGAACAGGTTTATGGTTACCAGGTTGACGAAAATCTGTTTGAACTGGATGCTGAAAAGACACTTTACCGGGAACTGGAAAGGCTGGAGAAAATCGCTCTGGGGCACTTTAACGGCGCTGAATACCTGCAGGGCCTGGAAGTGCTGGCAGGCCTGCGTCCGCAGGTGGATCATTTCTTTGATGATGTCATGGTCATGGTCGATGATGAAAAACTGCGTTTGAATCGTCTCGCCCTGTTGCAAAAACTGGCCAATAATTTTCTGCGCGTGGCTGACTTTTCTCGCATTCAATAGGTGGTGGGTAGGCTTTCATGTCAGGCATGGTAATTCTGGACCGGGATGGCGTCATTAATGAAGATTCGGAAGACTATATCAAGTCGGCCGATGAATGGATTCCTATCAATGGCAGCCTGGAGGCGATCAGTCGTTTAAAAAAGGCGGGTTATCTGGTGACGGTGGCCAGCAACCAGTCCGGTATCGGGCGCGGTTATTTTGACCTGGCGGCACTAAACAGCATGCACGATAAGATGAATCGCCTGTTGGCGCAGCGTGGCGTGTCGGTTGATGGCGTTTTTTTCTGTCCGCACAGTCCCAGTGACAATTGCGTATGCCGCAAACCCAAGCCAGGCCTGCTGTTGCAAATTGCCCAACAATACAATATCGATTTAAAACAAACGGTTTTTGTCGGCGATAC
>JANTFY010000194.1 GCA_024763185.1 Gammaproteobacteria bacterium
ACTATGATGGGCGGGTTTTTTCCACCCTGGTGGGCGTAACGCAGTTTCACTCTGCGCCCATTATGCAATGGGGGCGTATGCTTGAACACGGCTTCTTCAAGCAGGTCGGTCAAGTCCCTGGTATTGAATTGTTTGAATGCCGAGGCATAAGCCTGGTCGATGGATTTCATCAACTCGCCGACCCCGGTACCATGCAGGGCAGAAATAAAGTGCTGATTGGCAAAGTTGATAAACGACAGCCTGCGCTGTAAGGCGGTCTTGTTGTATTCGCGCTGCTCGGGTTCCAGGCCATCCCATTTATTCACCGCCAGTGCCAGCGAGCGGCCACTGTCCAGTACATACCCCAGCAGGGTCAGGTCCTGGTCGGTAATGCCGTCGCGTGCATCGATAACCAGTACCACGACATTGGCCTTGTCGATGGCCTGTAGGGTTTTGATAACGCTGAATTTTTCAATGGTTTCGTGGACCTTGCCGCGCCGTCTGACCCCGGCCGTGTCGATCAGGGTGTAATGTTTGCCGTGACGTTCGAACGGTACCGCAATGGAGTCACGCGTGGTACCCGGCTGATCGAAGGCAACCACTCTTTCTTCACCCACCAGGCGATTGATCAGTGTCGACTTGCCCACGTTGGGTCGCCCTATGATGGCAATGGACGGGCCATCCGTTTCGGCATGTTCAGACTGGATGTCAGGGTATGGCTCCAGTACCTTTTCAACCAGTGAATTGATGCCCTTGCGCTGCGAGGCAGCTACCAACGCCAGTTGCGAGAAACCCAGCGCATAAAAATCCGCCTCGGCCTGCTCGATATTGACCCCGTCTATTTTATTGACAACCACCGTGGTGGGTTTACCGGAGCGGCGCACCATGTCGGCAATCACTTCATCTCCACTGCTGAGCCCGGCACGGGCATCGACCATAAACAGAATGCTGTCAGCCTCTTCCAGTGCTAACAGGGTCTGTCGGGCCATCAGGTCATCCAGGCTCTGTTGTTCACCACTCAGTCCGCCGGTATCCACCACGATAAATTTTTTATGTCCGATCTTGCCCATGCCGTACTGCCGGTCACGGGTCAGACCCGGTTCATCGGCTACAATGGCATCGCGTGTGCGGGTAAGCACATTAAACAGTGTGGACTTGCCGACATTCGGGCGCCCAATCAGGGCAATGACAGGAATCATGACCGTTTGTTGCTGTTATCGCTTTTGTGACAGCGCACTGAGCTGGCCCGAGGCATCCAGCACGATTGCCTTGTTGCCCAGGGCCACCGGTTGTGAAATGTAGCGTACATCCCGTGTGGCCACGCGTGACACCAATTTACCATCGAGTTTGTTCAACCAGTGTACGTAGCCCTCCAGGTCGGCGACCACCAGTTTATTACCCACCAGGCGTGGGGCGGTGATCTTGCGGGCATTTAAAACATCCTGTTTCCAGAATGCACTGCCGCTGCGTCGGTCTATGGACCAGACATGGCTGCGATCATCCGTGAGATAAAGCGCTTCTTCATCCACTTCTATTGCCTGAAAGCTGGAAAAGTTACGCGTCCACAGCACCTGTCCGCCATTCAGGGTGACAGCCGCTAGCTTTCCCTGGAAAGAACTGACATAGATCACCCCATCGCGCAGCACAAACTGGCCGTCGAGATCGACCAGCCTTTCAATTTCCGTTCGTCCACTGGGGATGCCGACGCTCACCTCCCAGGCGACCGAGCCATCCGCACGTTCCAGCGCGAGCAGTTTGCCATTATCAAAACCGGCAATAACCAGCTCTTCGGTGACAATGGGATAACTGTTTCCGGTCAGGGACAAAGCGGGCACCCTGCGTGATACCGACCACTGGGTGTTACCAGAACCCACGTTAAGGGCTGTTAATCGGCCATCAACAGTACGCACGAAGATCTGATTTCCAGCGAGTACCGGACGGCTGCGGATCTCGCTATTCAAAGTTTTCTGCCACACCCGTGTCAGGCCGTCCGCTTCACGTTTAAGAAGAGCCACCTGCCCTTCAGAAGATGAGGCCAGCAGGTAGTTTTCATTGCCAGATAAACCCGAGATGGCAGACAGTCCCGTTTCATATTGCCACTCCGATTTGCCTTTAGTGGCATCGATCTGATGTATCACGCCGCGGGTATCAATGGTGAAAACCTTGTTGCCAAGCACCAGGGGTTGCATGTCAAAAAAGTTTTTTGTGGCTCCCTGCCCGGTATCGACACTCCACAGTTGGTAAACCCGCTCGGCATTGTCAATTTCGGTTAATTCAGCCGGAGGTTCGCTGTTATCGGGCGTTGAGCAGGCGGCCATCAACAACAATAATAGCGGCCCGAGCAGGTAACGTGTGGAAGTAATGAGGAAATTCATCGTATAAATACTCAGCGAAACCTGTCAGCTCCTTACCCCGGATTGCCCCAGGTCATCCATTTTCTGCTGTAAAAAGCGTGGATTTGGTGCCGATGGCTGGGCTAGGCGCGCTTTTTGATAAGCCTCCACGGCCGCGCTGGCATTGCCCTGCGCAGCGAGAATATCACCTTTCATTTCCTCGAATGCGGCAGCAAATTGTTGCGGATATTCCACTGCCAGCACATCAAGGGCCTGTTGATGTTTACCCTGTTGTAGTAATACGGCCGCCAGGCGAGTACGGGCAATCATGACCAGACTGGTTTCGGCACTGCTTTCCACTATCATATCGAGCTGTTGTTCGGCCTTGGCAAATTCACCGTTTTCGACAAAGGCCTTGGCCAGTGACAGGCGCGCCAGGTCGGCATAAGCACTGGATGAATATTCATCCAGAATGATGTTGGCCTGTTCAATGGTGTTGTCGTATTGACGGGCCTCCAGCGCCGTTGTCATCTGTTGAAAATGGGCAGAAGCCTCTGCGGCCATATTGTCCTGGTAATCAACCCAGAAACGCCACCCGCCCAGGCCACCAATACCAATGACCAGACCGGCAATAACAGAACTGCCGTTATCCGACCACCACTTTTTCAGGCGTTCAACCTGTTCTTCATCTGTTAAATATTCAGTCATGAAATTATCTCTATACCTTATTAACTGTTGAGTAGTTGCTTGAGCTGCGTGGCCAACTGGTCCTGGCTGACTTCCAGCTGTGCCTTGTCCTGGCGCAGGAATTTGATATTCACCGTGGACGTTTCAATCTCGTTTTCACCCAGTATCAAAGCCATGGCAGCCATGGATTTATCGGCCTTTTTCATCTGGCTTTTAAAACTGCCACCACCGGCATGGGTAATCAATCTCAGCTCAGGCAGGGCATCACGTAACTGTTCGGCAATCTTATGACCGACTTTGACGGTATTTTCTCCCACCATGACAAAATAGATGTGCGGTGCCTGGCTGTCCTTTTCCTGCTGCTGATCAATGATCATCGCTACCAGGCGTTCTATTCCCATTGCGAAACCGGCTGCGAAGGTGGGTTTGCCACCCAGTTGTTCCACCAGACTGTCGTAACGACCACCGGCACACACGGTACCCTGGGCGCCCAGAGTTTCGGTAACCCATTCAAAAACGCTGTGGCTGTAGTAATCCAGCCCCCTGACCAGGCGCGGATTCACCACGTACGGCAGGCCGGCATGGTCCAGAATCTCGAGCAATTCGGCAAAATGCTCCTGCGATTGCTGATCGAGGTGGTCCTTCAACCTGGGAGCGGATTCTATTAACGGCTGCATATCCGCATTTTTACTGTCCAGGATACGCAGCGGGTTGCTGTCCAGACGGCGCAAACTGTCTGCATCCAGTTGATCCTGGTGATCGCGCAGAAAAGTCACCAGGATATCTTTATAGTTAGCGCGAGATTCGGCCGTGCCCAACGTATTGAGCTGTAGTTCAATGCCTTGCAGCCCCAGGGTTTGCCAGAAACGGGCCGCCATCAGAATCAGCTCCGCTTCGATATCCGCGCCCGGCATGCCAAACGTTTCGGCGCCCAATTGATAAAACTGTCGATAACGGCCTTTTTGCGGACGCTCATGGCGAAACATGGCACCGTTATACCAGAGGCGTTGCTGCTGATTAACCAGCAGGCCATGTTCTATGCCGGCTCGAACCACGCTGGCAGTACCTTCCGGCCTTAAACTCAGGCTGTCGCCGTTGCGATCGTCAAAACTGTACATCTCTTTTTCAACGATATCGGTGACTTCACCGATAGAACGACGAAACAGGCTGGTTTTTTCAATAATCGGGGTTCTAATCTGGCGGTAACCGTAACTCTCTACCAGTTGTCGATAACTGTCTTCCAATTGATGCCAGACATTGATGTGCTCGGGCAGTATGTCGTGCATACCGCGAATGACCTTGATTTGCTGTGCCATGTTACTGCCCTATATTGATCTTCGCGGTTTTATTCGCTTTGATGACGCCGCTCAGGTCCACTTCCTTGCCACGGTATTTCATACTGACCCCGTAGCCATTGCCAAAGAAAGCTCGTAAAGGAGCCTTGCCATCAACCGCTACGGTCTCACCCGAGCGTATCAGGTCATACACCAGCTTGTTACCGGCGGCATCGCGGATATCAATCCAGGTATCAGCATTCACGGTAACCACCAGGTCCTTGGTAGTTTTATTGCCTGCGCTCGGGGTGACTGCCGGCTCAGGTTCGGTTTTGGGTTCTTCCACCCGTTCAGGGGTGGAAACATCCTGTGTTATAGGTTTTTCTGCCATCTCGGCGGGTTGCTCAACCGTGATTTCTGGCTCAGCAAGTTGTGCCGGCAATTCATCGGGCTGTTCCAGTTCCTCGTGAAGACTGGCTAAATCCTGGGTAACCTGTTGTTGAAGATCATTGTTACCACTATCAGGGGTGTTTGTGGCTTGTTTAATGCCCGAGAGCGTTATTACGGGCTCCTTCTCTGTTTCTTGTGTGGCCAGTTTTAGCGTTTCTAAGGACTCGGTTGTATCCAGGCTCAAGGTTTCAGCAGGCTGCTGGTAACGGTT
>JANTFY010000195.1 GCA_024763185.1 Gammaproteobacteria bacterium
GGGTATCACCAATAAACAATTCAAAAAGTGAGGAAATGGCCATGTTTAGAAGAATCCTTGCGGTTTGCATACTGATGGGGGTGTGGAGCTTATCTCCGGCGTCAGTATCCAGCCCACCGAAAGAAATGTCAGCAGAAACCAAAGAGTGCGTTGCCTGTCACCAGAAGAATAATCCGGGTATCGTACAACAATGGGGGCGCAGTAAACACTACGGTGCCAACGTGGGTTGTTATGAGTGTCACCAGGCAGATGCGAAGGATGTTGATGCCTATATCCATGACGACAAAAAAGTTAAAAAGAATATCTCCATCATCGTTTCACCCAAGGATTGCGCAAATTGCCATGAAAAGGCCGCGCATGAAATGACCACTTCTCGACATGCTAAAGCAGGACATATACTGGAGTCCCTGGACAACCTGTTAGCGGAAGTTGTTGAAGGTAACCGTGCTTTTGTGACTGAAGGTTTTCCAAAAGGTAACTCTTCTGCCGCTGTAAACGGCTGCTGGCAGTGCCATGGTTCCAAGGTCAAGGTGCTGGAAGACGGTGCACTGGATCCGGCCACATGGCCCAATACCGGTATCGGTCGTATCAATCCGGATGGTTCTGAAGGTACCTGTTCTGCTTGCCACTCTCGTCATCAGTTCTCTACAGAACAGGCGCGCCAGCCTGACAACTGCGGTAAATGTCACCTCGGTCCTGACCATCCTCAGAAAGAAATCTATGAAGAGTCCAAGCACGGTATTGCATTCAAGGCTTATAAAGATGAAATGAACCTGGACAGTGCAAAATGGGTCGTGGGTGTTGATTATACGGCTGCTCCTACCTGTGCAACTTGCCACATGGGCGCAACTCGCAACCAGGACTCTACCCATAACGTCGGTGAGCGCATCAGTTGGACCAATCGTCCTCCCGTTTCGGTACGTCCTGAAGTCATGGATGCCAAGATGGGACTGGAATCAGCCAACCTGAAATGGGATGAGCGTCGTGAAAACATGCAGGATGTTTGTCAGGCTTGCCATACTGAAGAATATGTAAACAACTTTTACATTCAGTACGACAGTATGATCGCGCTGTATAACGACAAATATGCCAAACCCGGTAAAGCACTTTATAAACTGGCCGGCCCCTTACTGAAGAAAGCCAAGTTCTCAAACAAGCTTGACTGGATCTGGTTCGAGTTATGGCACCATGAAGGACGTCGTGCGCGTATGGCGGCATCGATGATGGCACCTGACTATACACACTGGCATGGTACTTATGATCTGGCTAAACACTTTTATACCAAGATGGTGCCTGAGCTAGAGCACTTGATTGAAAAAGGTATGAATGCAGGCGGCAAAAAGAAGAAAGCGGCCAAAGCGCTGCAGGATAAGCTGAATGCCGTGTTGAAAAGTAATGACCATAAATGGTACTTAGGTAAAAGATAAGTCACCCTCAAGTGTTATGCCCCGCCAATACAGGCGGGGTTTTTTTTGCTTAAATTTGTTTGCTTACCCTATAAGAATGCGAGGAGAACATGAAAAAACAAATATTAACCGGACTTGTCAGTCTGGTACTGGCAACTTCACTACAGGCTGTTACGCCTAAAGAACTGGTTATTTCAGGCAATACCTACTGGTCTGAAGGAAAATTCACTGAAGCGGAAACCCAGTTTAAAAAAGCACTGGAAGCCCAGCCTGATTACAGCGTTGCACATGAAAGACTGGCAAATCTTTACCTGACGCAAAACAAAACGAGTGACGCGATTGAGGAATTTCAAAATGCAATTACGCACGATGCTGAAAACGCCAATTTATTTATCGGTATAGCCATCGCGTACCTGCACAAGCAGTATTACCAGATGGCCGATGCCATGGTGAAACAGGCCATTGCGATCAATCCTGAAATGAAAAATGCGCAAAAGCTGAAGCAGTACATTGACGCTAAAAAAGATATCATAGAACAGGCCAGCGCTGCGCCAGTTGACAGTAATCATGGCTTTAAAGATGCCAACCATAAAAGCATGAATCATGGTTCATCAGCGCCTGCAGCCGTAAAGAAAAGTATGCAGCACCCCTGATCCGATTCAACTTGAAGAAACAAGCCTCTGATTTATCAGGGGCTTTTTCGTTTGTAATACCAGGAAGCTGTGACTGTTATTAACTTGATAATGTTAAGACACAGGATTAATGTATATTAATAGTTTCCTATTTTCATAATGAGCACATAAAAACCAGAAAAGAGATTATAAAGTGGATACTAAATTTAAGAGCCGTACAAACTGTAGCCACATGGAGAGCCTGTTACGCCAAAATCCTTTGTTCAGCCGCATGACAAACTCTCAACTTGACGAGATGTGTTCAAGTTCAAAAGTCCTTGAGCTGAAAGAAGGCTCCATATTATTTAACCACGGTGATACCGTGCATAATTTTTATTTTGTTTACGAAGGACTCATAAAATTATATCGACAGTCTTCCGACGGACAGGAAAAAATCATTGAACTGCAGGGGGCGGGAAAAATTTTTGCCGAAGCGCTGATGTTTCATGACCAGACCAATTACCCGGTCAGTGCAGCGGCGATGAAAAAAACTACCCTTGTAGCCATCAATACCCGGACGTTTTTATCCATTTTAAAACTATCCACGGATACCTGCCTGTTGATCATGGGTGATCTCAGTCGTCGTCTGCATGAACTCATCAACGAAATTGAGCACCTGAGTTTACTCACCGGGCGCAACCGGGTGGCCACCTATTTGCTGGATCAGAGCCTGAACAAGGGCACATCATTTAAACTCGATATTCCGAAAAATGCCATCGCCTCCATGTTATCCCTGCAACCCGAAACGTTTTCCCGTCTACTCAAGGAATTATGTAAAAAGGATATTATCAATGTCAGGGAAAGTCACATCGACATTCTAGATTTCAATCAATTGAAACAGGTAGCCAACCTGTCCTAATCACCCCTGAAGCCTGAACGCTTTAACAGTGGAAAAGAGTGTTTAACACGGTAGCGGACGCCTTCTGCAACGGACTCGGAACGGATCAATACAAATCGATCAACCTGCCATGTTATCGGCTGTATTTCGCTGTCACCCGGATCGCGGGTTACTTTACGTGCCATCGTGACATGAGGACAATAAGGTCTCTGCTCGGGTTTAAAACCACAGTGCCGGATCTGCTTAGCCAGACTGGCATGTAACCTAGACAACTCCTGCGGAACATCATCCATTCCAATCCAGACTATTTTGGGTTTTTTAAAATACCCTGTGTGCGTCAGTTTGAGGCTGAAAGCATGCGTTATTACCCGTCGTGCCCTGTCGATGAAGCAATCGATTTCATCCAGGGCCACGTTGCCCAGAAAGTGCAAGGTGATATGAAGATTGGCGTTTTGTAAAGGCCGTCCCTGACCTTGCAGGCCCTGCATTGTTAAATAGCGCTGGTGCAATTGTTTGCGTACCGCATCATCCGGCCACAATGCGAAGAACAAACGCTGATGAGGTTTATTCATCGACTCTTTGCCAGCTGATATGATCCAGACGGTTGCCTTCAAAATAACCCCGGACATCATCTGAAATATCGCAACGGGTATACACCGGACCGAATTCACAATTTCTCATTCCGGTAGGGATCAGGTTCCAGTCCAGCTTGATACCCAGCCGCTCTGATCCGGGCCAGGCCTTGAATTGAATAGTCCGGCCCTCAGGATTGATGACAAGAATGACTTTGTTTTGCACAGTCAACGTGATTAAACCGCGGGTTGACTGCTGCCCCTTTATGTCGGGGTCGATTGCCAGCAACTGTTCCAAATTGGCGGGTAAATCGGGTATGTAAACCGCTGGATGCATTGCGCTGGATGGCGCTATTGCACCTAAGTCAAGAGCCTTGGCTTGACTTCTATATTTCACTGCAGGCGGTCTTTCGAGCGCATTAAAACTTATATCAGGCCTCAAAACCTGTCGAGATTCATTTAATCGTCCGGCTGAGTGGATTTCCTTTAGACGCGTAAACTCTTTATCATCAGCAGAGTCCATTTCATCAATCAGCTCTTCGGCTTCTGATTCCATGGTATCTGGCCCAATCATTTTTTGTTGTCGAATCACGGAAGGCGCTTCTTGAGTTTGAATCAGCGGCGGAATCATTTCCAGTTGCGAGCCTGTCTCTTCCATAAATACCAGTTCAAAAACCACGTTAAAACTGATCACGATCACGGCCGCGGTAGACAGGCCCCATAACCAGCGTTTATGTTTTCTGTAGTGGGCGGCTTTCGCCGCTTTACGGATTTTATTATCCATCTGGGTGGATGGCTGTTCCTGTCGCGACTGTTGATACAGTTTCAGTAGTTTATCGTCATGAGGATCATTCATAAACATTCCTCCATCAACTGTTTTAGCTGTTTCATCGCATAACGAACCCGGCTTTTAATGGTTTCACGCCCGACTTTCATGATATCAGCAATCTGTTGCAGGGTGAGCCCGGCTTCCTCCTTTAATAAAAAGACATCGCGTTGCTCCATGGGCAGGCGGGCCACGCTGGTCTTGATGAGTTCAACACAATCTTCGCCTTCCTGTTGACGTTGGGTTGAAATATGCGGCTGGTGATTGCTGTCGGTCGGCAGTGATTCTGCTCGGCGTACCTGCTGTTTGCGAAAGCTATCGGTACTCAGGTTACGTGCAATGGTATACAACCACGCCCTGAAGTTGTTGCCGTCAAACTGCTGGGGGTGATCAATAATTCGTAACCAGCTGTCATGAAAAATGTCTTCGGCACTGGCTTCATGATGCCCTCGTCGCAATATAAACAGGTAAAGCGGTTGACGATAACGCGCATACAGGTCTTCAAACGCCACCATATCGCCGGAGCGATAGCTCGAAAACAAGGCCTCGTCTGTCGGTTGTTCCATTCTCATCTTGTCATGTTACTAAATTCAGCCCAGTCAATTAAGACCGGGCTTAAA
>JANTFY010000196.1 GCA_024763185.1 Gammaproteobacteria bacterium
CAGAAAGTGGTTTATCACATCAATTATGACAACCCCAAGCAACAGGCCGGCGCACTCAGAAATATCCAAAACCATATTAATGCGGTCGGTGCCGAGAATATGGACATCAAGGTCGTCTTGCATGGCAATGGATTGGCTTTACTGCTTGACCCCGATTCATTGTCCAAACTCAAAAAATTCAAGGCCGCCAATGCTACCGATACCATGACCGCCAAGATCGATGGTTTAAAGAACCAGGGCGTTGTATTCAATGTTTGTGCGAACACCGTAAAGGGACGGAAAGTAGACCTGGAAAGTGACCTGTATGATGTTGATCAGTCAGATGTTGTACCCAGTGGTGTCGCAGAACTCACCCATTTACAAGCGCAGGGATACACCTACATTAAACCTTAAGCACCCATAACCTGTATATAGGGTTATTAAGGAGGGGAAACCCTCCTTTTTTTTACCCTATGCCTGCCGCTGAAACTCGATGATATTTGTTGCGTAGAAGAAATAACGGTTATCGGAGATTTCAGCCCCATGGGTAAAATCTCATTGATTTACCCGCTTCAGTCTATAAAGACAAAAAAAGCAATTGGGTTTTAAAAAAAGCTGGCGAATTTGACAAAGCCCATCAGTAGTCGCCCAGGCCAACCGTAATCATACTGACCCATGCGCCTATTTAAACTCTTGTAGACGTTTTTCTGCCGATCTAAGTATATTAGCCTTTTCTGTATCACCCTCCTGTTCGAGTTTATCCGCCATTTCAGACCAGCTAAATGGGGTTTCGATATCAAGCAACTGTTCTTCGATGAGTTGAAAAAGCTCTGCTTCTGTTTTTACTTTATTTATTTGCTCAAAAATCGACATATTCTTTTCCTCTGATTTCTTTCGTGTGTTAACACGCCAACGGGTCCGACCGGTAAGCAAGCGCCCATGTTCCGTCCGTTGTAAATACCTGGGATTATTATCGCGTGACTGCCCGTCAAATATCCCATTGAATTCTAATACCGTTCTTTGGGGCTTACAAATTCCACTGTGGAAGCGGAAAGATTGGCAGAGACAATTTACCCAGCATTGTATTTTACAGCGAAGTATTGATTTTAATTGGTCTGCTTTTCCGCAAATGACGGTTTTTTTAGTAAACCTTATCCGATATCCACAATTGCATGCGATGCCAGTCTAATTACTTCAACATCATTAAATGGAAATTTTTTAAATTTCTATTTACAGACCGACGTCGGTCGGTTAGTATGACATCACGTTTTAGCAGGGCAACGCCATGACCAGAAAAACCGAAATCAACCTCTGTGCAAGAAAACTCATTCTCGACAAAGGCTATGAATCTTTTCGACTGGATGATGTGCTAACCGAAATGGAGCTTTCCAAGGGCGGTTTTTATCACTATTACAAATCGGTCGAATCCCTGCTGGAAGCTTTGATCCGGGAGGATTTCATCCGGGACATGGAACGAGTCGAAGAAGCCTGCGCCAATCCTTCTGTGAAGCAGGGTCTGTTGCAATTGATCCGATCCGGTTCCATCCTTGAGGATGCTGAAAGCGGAATTTTACAAGCCCTCAATTCGGATAAAAGCCTGCAACGGTATTTAACCCTGATGGAATCAGCCTGGTACCAGCCCTTCAAGGAAAGGTTTTCCGCCTTTTTGCAAAAGGGCGTGGAAAGCGGTGAATTGCCCGGTGTCGATGTATTTGCCGTGTGTGAACTTTTTGAAGCGGTTAATCGTCATGCCAATCGTTCGCATATTCTGGGCCTGTGGGACCGGCAGTCTTCTGAAAGATTTCACCAGGCCGGTCTCAAACTGTTATCCATTGAATTGAAGATGGAACAGGAAATACGTCAATTACTTAATGGGTCAAAGCTATGAATATTGTCCAAAGCATGGTGCAGCGCCATCAGGTACTCAGCTTTCTGGTTTTAACGTTCTTTTTATCGGCATTGGCATTCGCGCTGATGTGGTTATTCCCAAAATGGCAATCACCGCAAAACCTGGAAGCCCTGCCGATCTGGTTACTCGCCGTGTGGAGCCCTACCGTTTCGGCATTAATCGTCTGGGCCATGCTGGGTAAACTGTGGCAAAAACTGAAAGTTCTATTTACGGTTCCAGAGCTGTCGCCCTGGTTTTTGGTACTGCTGGTGCCACTGGTGATCCTGATAACCCTGCTTGTTTTTCACCCGGCGCCGGACCCGGACAAGCCTGAATTGTCATTGGCCATGATCCTGTTTATTTTAATCTTTAACCTGGCGCTTGGACCGCTTGGCGAAGAAGCCGGCTGGCGAGGTTTTCTGTTGGCTGACTTTATACCGAGAATGGGCTGGATGGGTGCCGCGCTTGTGGTCGCACTGATCTGGACGCTGTGGCATATTCCCTTGTGGTTTATTGAGAGCCCGCAGGCAGAAATAAGCCTGCTTGTTTTTACCGGCCATGTCTTTTGTTACAGTATTTTAATGACGGTTCTGTACAAGGAATCAAATGGCTCGCTTATCCCGGTCATACTCTTTCACCTGTTGGTAAACGTCATTACCGCCTACATCAGTTTATTGAGCGCTTACTCAATCGCGGAAATCTATCGCTTAAGCCTGCTGTATTATATCGGTGCCACATTGGTTATTGCGGGTCTTTATGAATTACTGCATGTCAAGACCTGTCATCAAATCATACAAAGTGACTGAACTTTCAAGCTGTTGATTACGCTACCAAAAAATAATGGCAATTGATTCTGTTACACAACTGCTGGACAAGCTGCCAGCCGTGCTCAAGCGGGATTTAGAGAAAAATCTTTGTGTATGTAACGAGGTCAGCAAGATGGCTATTATCAATGCCATCGCTCAAGGGGCCAGCACGGTGGAAGAGGTTAAAAAACAAACTTATGCCACGATGGGCGCAGGTTGTTGTACGCAACAGGTTGAGCGATTGATTGAGCTTATTAACGGCCAAAGCCAGGACGGTTAAGTTGAAACTCCGAGTGTTATTTTATCAACTCAAACCCTTCATCCAGCCAGCCGGTCACCCCGCCGATCATTTTTTTAACCGGCCGCCCCAGTTGTGCCAGGCGTATCGCGGCTTTTTCTGTGGCATTACAATGTGGTCCCGCACAATACACAACAAACAAGGTATCTGCGGGATATTTTTCAAGTGTCTGCTCGTTGATTTTTTGATGCGGCAGATTAACAGCCGCGTCGATGTGGCCCTGCCCAAAACTCAATTCTGAGCGCACATCAAGCAGCACAAAATCCTGGCGATCATTACTGATGGCATGGTGTACATCCCAGCAATCGGTTTCATACTGCAGGCGTGAAGAAAAATGTTGCAGCGCCTGCTCGCTACTGGCCGCAGGCGGACGTGATACCGCTGATGACATGGTGTAATCCCTCTCAAACAAGAGCTCACAGTATAAGCAATCATATTACTAGCGCAGTCTTTTTTTAGAACCGGCCTTCACAATTATCCATATGCCAACTGCAGATTTAAAGTTACAAACTGAAGGATGAAGTTGATGACTGTTCTCTGGACAAATCTATTGGATAACGGAAAGGTCGAAACCGATGAATACAGCTAATATTCCCGAATAAAACCCAACCAGACAGATGACGTATTGACCGCCGTGCCTTTTAGGCGCACATAGGCGGTCGGCTCCACATAAATATCCACCATCATGCCATAACTGACCTTTTCGTCATTTTCAAAACCCTCGGATCTACTCTGCAGGGTGATATCACCATCGAGTGACGACCAGTTAATGAAAGGCTGCAAAGAAACCAGGCCCAGCCGAAGTGCCACACCCAGTGTCAATCCCATCTCATTCCAGTTAATTTCATCGCCCTGCTCGCCGGATAACAACTCACCCAGGTTAAACTGGTAATCGAGCCGACTGTGTAGAGTCAGGGAATCGGATAATGCCAATGGCCAGCGCAAATAAAACTGCAGGAACTGGCCGTTGTATTTTTGCGAATCGGCCACCTGTAAAGGATCTTTCAGGCGCATACTGAACTGACCGGCACTGGCCCCTATAATAAAACCGGAGCGGGCACGCTCCTCCACATGAAGGCCATAACGCGACCGGTCCGCCACCCGGGTTACGGTATCAAGTTTCCAGTCGCTGTCATCCTGTCCGCTAAATGCGCCAATACCGGTCCAGTATGCCTCGACTGATAATGGTAAAAGAAAAAGAGGCAACAGCAGGTATCTAAATCGCACCAATGATTGCCCTGATAGAGCCGGCAGAAAAGTTATCCGCCATGCCGGAATCGGAACGCGCAGCCGGACGAGAAGACGGGCACTGATTATTTTGCGTGCGATAAAGCGCTGTTGCCAGCATGGGCTCCTGTTCATCACCCCAGGCATAGGCAATGTCATCAGTAGCGGCACACTGGGCGGACAAGCCATCAAAATAATCCCCTTTACCCAGCGCATTGACAGCGGCAAAAGTGACCGGCAGCAGCGCTTTGCCACAGAACTCAAATTTGTTCATACCGACCGGTTTACCGCATGTGCCACTGCCGACGATGTTGACGTCCATAAAAGGTCGCAGGCCGTTGATGACCATCTCGCTCGCTGAACAGGTTTCCCTGCTGGCGATCACGGTCAATTCAGCCAGGTCCAGGTCATGAACCAGCGATAAAAAGAAATAGCTGGAGTTACTGGTCTCGTTTTTATCATTGAATTTCAAGCTGGCAAAAACCTCGCCGGCCGGCGTAGCACCATTCAGATAGCTGCCCAGATTACGCGCCACCGCAACACTGCCGCCACCGTTATATCGCAAATCAAGAATCAGCTTGTCGACCGAGGCTGCATTGAATTCTGCAAACACCTGTGCCAGCTCGGCATTCGATGTATTCAGAAAACTCTTGAAGACCAGATAGCCAATCTGTTCGCTGCCCGTATCAATCACACTATGGTGTAACACCGTGTTGATGTTCAC